>JBKJZQ010000222.1:0-5895 GCA_046715095.1 Actinomycetota bacterium
TCCTGAGAACGGAGCACACGGAACAACGCGATGAAGGCGGCCGGCCATTTGCCCCAGCGGTCCTCATTCCGTTCCCGGAGATCGACCATCTCGACGTAACCCCCGATGCTTGCTGTGTTCAGGAACACTCGACCGTCGGCGCGTCCGATGTCGACCTCCACGAGGGCCCCTTCATCCACCGCCTGCGCCGCGGCTTCGAGCGTCTCCATGCCGAGAGCCGATGCGAAGTGGTTAAGGGTCCCTCCGGGAAGAATGGCGACCGGCTTGTCGTGGGCGAGAGCGACCTCCGCCGCACAACCCGTCGTACCGTCGCCCCCCGCCACTCCGATGAAGTTTGATCTGCCGGCCAGAAGATCGAGCTTCTCCTTGAGGCCTTCGTCGGGAGATGCTTCGAAGATCTCCGCCTTGGGAAGCAGGTTTCGAAGAACGTCGCTGGGCTCAGGCCCTCGTTCGTTCCCCGCTTGCTTGTTGACCACCATGGATAGCCCGGCGCCGTCCGCCGACGAGCCGGTGAGCGGTCTCGAGGACGGACGGGCCGTTCCCGGGGCATCTGAGGTCATCGGCCATGGGTATCTCGTGGCGGTCGCGATGCCGGCTCCGATTGCGGCGCCTGCCACGACGTCACCCGGGTAGTGCACCCCGGTGTAGATCCGCGAGTAGCCAACCGTTCCGGCGAGCGCGATGAGAGGAACCCCGAGCGCCGGCATCTCTTGGGCCGCTGCGGTAGCGAACGCGAACGCCGATGCCGAGTGGCCGGAGGGGAACGACGTGGAAGTCGGAACCCGGCCGAGACGGCGGATCTCGGGGACCACGCCGATCTCTGGACGTCGCCTCCTCGCCGCGAACTTGAGTGGGACGTTAACTACGAACGATGTGATCCCGATCGAGGTCACGCCGCGCAGGGCAGCGCGACGTCCCGGTTTCCCTCCCAGGACGGCCAGTGCCGCCGCTATCCCAAGCCACAGCCGGGAATGATTGGCAGCGCGGGAGAGCTTGGGGATGAGGGCGTCGCTGTGGCGCTGCCTGCTCCGGGCAACGTGCTGAAACAGGGTCAGGTCCTGAGCGATCAACCATGCCGCGATCGACCGCGAAGGAGCGCTGCGTTTGATTCGGAATCTCACCCTCCCCACGTCCCCAGTTGGGACGCGGGTCAAACTAGACGGAGCGCAAGCTCCTCTCAGGGTTAGCACGTTCAAGAACGACCCTCACGGCGACGAGGGCCTGGCCGTTGACGTGCTCGTCCCGGGTGCCTTGCTGCTGATCGACGACATGACGCCGGAGTGGAAGGGGCATGATCACGTCCGAGAGTCCCTGTTCCAGAACCCTCTCCTTCGCAGTGTCGAGGTTCTAACGACAAGAGAGACGAGCGCGATCATCTCCGCGCGCCGATAACCCGAGTGATCTGAGTTGAAGTAGGAGGTGACGATTTGGACGACCAGAAGGCGATGATGCCTCTTGGCGCCGGCCCCGATTGGATCGTCGTTCGCGTCGATCTTCTGAGCGCGATGGACCAGGTATTCGAACCTCCCCCGGGCCGAGACGTCCTCATCTCTCCTCAGCACACCTTCCGTCAGTTGGCAGAGGTGATCAACGGTGCGTTCGGTAGATGGGATCTGGGCCATCTGTACGCGTTTCGGCTCAACGATGGCAGGGTCATCGGTACAAGGGTCGAGGATCTCGATTTCCTTGAGGCAGCACGAACCAAGATCGGGCGACGCTGGCAGAAGGGCGAGACTTTCCAATTCGAGTTCGATTTCGGAGACTCTGGTCGCTCGGGTGAGGCGAGACGGCGCTAAGGGCTGCCGCACCTGGCAACGGGACGCAGCGCGTTCGGTTGCTGACGTCCGACACCCCGACCTGGCTTTCACCTCAAGAAAGCACGTCTAACAAGCTGAGTCATTGCATCCCGTACCGTCCGGGTGTTGCATGTTGGACGATCGTGGCCTTTATGAGGAGGAACAGATGGCAGATCTGGTTACCGTCGATGGCATCGGATACAAGCGCCGCAACCCGTGGGGCGTGTTCGGTCTGAGCCTGCTGACGATCGGGGTCTACTACGTGGTGTGGTGGTACAAGATCAACAACGAGATGCGGAACTACGGCATCGCGAACAGCCCGGCGAAGGCGACGCTCGCGATCACCCTGGGAGGCTTCATCCTCGTTCCTCCGTTCGTCTCGGTGTACAACACCGCGGACCGCATCAAGCAGGCCCAGGAGAAGGCCGGAGCGACGGAGAGGATGCAGCCTGTGCTAGCGATCCTGCTGTTCATCGTCGTGGGCCTGTTTGCGCCGCCGTTCTACCAGTCCCAGCTGAACAAAGCATGGGACGCGCTCGTAGAGCAGGGCGCCCAGGTCACCCCCGCGTAGCAAGCTGCGCCCGGGGGGCTGACATCGGCGGCCAATGCTATTATCCGGTAAACCGGATGATAGGAGTTCGCCAATGGCTGGCCGTCCCGCAATCATGGAGTTGGACCCGAGACCTCTGCCCGATGCCGAGCTAGTCGCGCGCATGTTCCGAACGCTGGGCGAAGCAACCCGCCTGAGGATCGTGGAGCTGCTGATCGACGAGGGCGAACTCCACCAGATGGAACTCGTCCGTCGTCTTGGTGCATCACAAGCGCGGGTGTCGGACCACCTCGCGTGCCTCACCTGGTGCGGGTTCGTGGACGCTCGGACCGAAGGTCGCAAGACCCTCTATCGCGTCGCGGATAAGCGTGTTCGGTCTTTGATCTCCTCGGCCCATCGCTTCCTGGGCAGCAACGAAGCTGCGATGGCGAGCTGTCGCAGAGTAAGTGCTTAGATGCCGGGAGAGATCGACCTTCCCAGCCTGCAGGCGCTGCTGGAGCGTGGCGACGCGCAACTGATAGAGGTGCTCCCGCAAAACGAGTACGAGGAGGAGCACCTCCCCGGTTCGATCAACATCCCGCTGAAGTCGATGAACGCAGAGAGCGTTTCATCCTTTGACCCTTCTCGTCCCACGGTTGTCTATTGCTAGGACGACATATGAGACATGAGCCCACGAGCTGCGTGCCAGCTCGAAGTGATGGGGTTCACGGAGGTCTACGACTTCGTGGAGGGAAAGATCGAGTGGATGGCCAACGGTCTGCCGGTAGAAGGCAAAGGCCCCCACTTCGCGATGGCCGGTGAGGTGGCGACTCAGGACGGCGTTCACACGTGCCTACCGGGGAGCACCGTGAGGGAGTCGGCGAGGGAGATGGAGGAGCGCGGCGAGTCGTCCTGCCTCGTGCTCAACGACGAGGGGATCGTGCTGGGACGGTTGCGAAAGAAACACCTCGATCCCACCTCACACGTTCGCGTGGAGCAAGTGATGGAGACAGGTCCCACGACGGTGCGTCCGACGGAGCCGGCGAAGCCGTTGCTCGAGAGGATGGAGAAGCGCAATGTCCCTGAAATCATGGTCACCACCAAGAAAGGAAAGCTGGTCGGTGTGGCACGGCGACAAGACCTCCGGCGGTTGGTCGAGGAGAGCGCATGACGATTCGTTCCGTCGTCACTCCTTCGAACGACTGCGCAAGGTGCAGCTTGCTCTTGTGAACGGCGTATCTAACGGCCCGAGATCTTCTCGTGTGGATATTCCGGCGAGCGGTTCTGGAACGACAGGATCTTCGGGTTCTGGATGACGCCCTCTCGGATCTCGATTGCTCTCCTGATCGTCTCGTCCCCATCCCACGCTTCGGGGCCGGCCATGACGGTCGGCAGATACGATCGCAGCGCTTCGCTGATCTCCCATGTAGCCGAGTTCCACAGATACGACGGGCTGTGGTCCACCGCGTAGTAATGGACGCCATCGCCCACCGTGAACATCGGGTCGGAGAAGGTCGTGGGCCGCGCCCATCCGAACCCCATGTCCTCGTCACAGGACACGTCGACGATCAAGCTGCCGGGAGCAAAGAGGCCGAGATCGTTGTTGGACACGAACATGTATGGCGCGTCCGGGTCTTGCAGAACGCAATTCACGACGATGTCGTGCTCGGCCAGCACCCCGACCAACGGTCTGGATCTCTCATCCGAGATGACATTCAACCTGCTGGGATCATCGTCCTCCGCTTCGAACTGACGCATGGTCGTCGAGTGCACGGGCGATGCCACCTGGGCCGGTTCCCGCTGCGACAGGACGGTGACATCGAAGATCCCGAGGGCAGCGAGAGCCGTCACTGCTCCCCGCGCGGTCGCTCCGAAGCCGATCACCGCGGCTCGCAAGCGCCTCCCGTACTGGCCGGTGAGTCCCATCAGCTGCAGCGCGTGCAACACCGAGCAGCAGCCGGCCAACTCGTTGTTCTTGTGAAAGACGTGCAGCTTGCAGGTGCCGTCGGAAGCCCACAGATTCATCGCCTCCCACGCGATCAGTGTCAGCTTCCCATCGATCGCGTTCTGCGTCAGCTTCTCGTCCTGCACGCAGTGCGGCCAGCCCCACAGCACCTGTCCCTCGTGCATCTCGGTAAGGTCCTCGGCCCGCGGCTTTGGGAGAAGGATGACGTCGGACTTTTCGAAGAGTTGATGCTGCGTTCGTACTCCTGCGAACAGCTCCACCAGCTCTTCCGGCTTGGTCCCGAAGCGGCCCCCGTAGCCCTCCTCCAGGAAGATCGACCGACGGAGATCCGGAGCCATGCTCTCGAAGTGATGGGGATGGATAGGCAGACGGAACTCGTTCTCTTTGCGGGACGTTCCGAAGGCTCCGAGGCTGAACTGGCTCATGTGGACCCACCATAAGCCCGGAAAATCTCCACCTCCCCTAAGTAGTGTGTCGCGCCTTCGCGCAGACACGTCAGATGCCGGCCCTTTGCTTGCGAAGTCCACTGCGACTCTGGTATCACAGGTCTAGGCGAAGGAAATCGGAGGTGCGATCGTGTGTCTAACTTGTGGGTGCATGCTGCCGCATGAGGATCATGGGAATGCGGACTACTTGACCATCGAGGACTTGGAGAAGAGCGCCAAGATCGACGGGATCGACCTCGACGAGGCCGTCGAGAGGCTCGCCAAGACCGTTGAGGTAGCCAAGAACGAAACGGAGCACGATCACCGCTAGCGGCGCTTCCGCCGAGACGTCGCAGAATAAGGATTCGCTACGAAGCGATGCTGTGGTCTTACGGGCAAGGATTCACCACCTCGTCCTTGCGCGCGACGATGGCGGCCAAGACTTCCTGCTTCTCGCCCTCCGGCACTTTGAAGTGGTCGAGCGCGCTGGCGATCTCGGCTCCGACCTCGTCGAACTCTTCGGAAGTGATGTGGAGATCCTTATGGGCTTCGGCCATGTCCTTGCCGGTGTACCTAAAGGTTCCGCCGGTCGCTTCGCAGATCCACAGTGTCCGCATGAACTTGAGGCCTGGCAACTGGCCCGATTCGTTCCACTCCTTGAGGTCGGGGTTCACGTTGAGTTTCGGATTCTTGACCACCTGGTCGCTGAAGCGGTCGACTACCGAATTGCATTGGCGCCGCCGAGCCGTTCGTAAAGGCTGTCTGTCATCGTTCCTCCTTTGGCCCTCTGCTGGTGTCGCCTCAAGAACGACCCTAGGCTTGCCCTTGAACTCTTGCAAGTCACAGAGAGGAAGCCATGGACAACATCGTTGCCTCAGCTGCGTGGGGACTTCTGATCGGGGTGAGCCTCGTCGCCGGCGCGTATGTGGCGTCTGCCACCCGACTGCCGGAACGGGTCGCCGCCATGATTACGGCCTTCGGCGGCGGCGTTCTGCTCGGCGGTGGCGCTCGAGCTCGTTCCTGAGGCCGACGCGCAGGCAGGCATGTCGTGGACGGCGATCGGTCTCTTCGCCGGGATGCTCATCTACGTGGTTGCGGACACGTGGCTCACGCGCGACGAGGTGATGAAGGCGGCCCGCCGGCGCGGCCGGGCTGTTCGTCGATGGGGTGCCAGAGTCG
>JBKJZQ010000223.1:0-5888 GCA_046715095.1 Actinomycetota bacterium
CGAGCTTGTCGCGATCGACGTCCTCACCCGAGACGACTGCCACCTTCGCCGGCGTCCTCGCGCGTAACGTTGAGGTACGTGACCCGCCCTCGAGCAGTGCACGTTCGCCGAGGACCGCGCCCGGCCCCAGGTCCGCAAGGGCCTCACCGTTCACCTCGACCGTCAGTACTCCGTCTAGCAATAGGAACATCTCGTCACCACTCTCACCTTGCTCTACGAGCGTCTTCCCGGCTGCGACCTTCCTGATCTTCGGTTTAGCGCCGCCGCGCATGATCGTTCGCGACAACTCTCGTTCGAGCGCAGTTTCGACCTCAGTCACGAGGGCGGGCGATTCCTCGTCGCCCCAAGGGGTGTGCTCGCCGAATGCTTCCCGGTACCAGGTCTTGAAATCGATCAACCCCGACTTCTGGACGAGATTCCCCGAGTCGTCGTAGATCCAGTGCCGAGGGAACCGACTCGCGCCGACGACCTCGTGCTCGACGTTACCGTCTGCGTGGATCGTCAGGGCGAGAGTCGCCCACGCGAGCGGCGCCGAGATCTGCACGAACGGCGCGTGGCGCACGCGGCGCGGCGCAGGCATCCCGGTCCGGCCTCCGGCGGTCTGGACGAAGCGCACAGACGTTTCGGTGACCTCGGGCTCGGGGCGTTTGTCCGGAAGAGCTATCGCTTGGAACGACATCTCGCGGGAGCCGAGGCGCACCTTCGATACGCCGATGTGCCCGTTCCCCCACTGGTCGTGGCCGACGATCTTGCCGTCGTCGACCTCGATCCACGCGCGCAGTTCGTTCGCGAAGCGGAAGCGGTCCTGCTGTCGCAGCTCTTCGAGATCTTCGATGACGTCGGGTGGTGGATCGTCGTAGTGCGTCATCCCGACCTCGAAAGGCATCTTGGTCATGCCCGTGATCGCTTCCGACGGGATCCACGACAGCGACGTGATGCTCGATTCGATCCTCACAGCTCTCCTCTCACGGATTGACCCCCCTTGCTGCCCCTTGCTGCTCACGACCCGCCCTTAAGGACGCGGTAGCGGCCTCTACCGCCGCGACTGCGTCGGGAAACGCCACGAAGAACGCCTCGCCCTGGGTGTCGACTTCGCACCCGCCGTAGCGGTCGAACTCCGCCCGCATCAAGTCCCGGTGGCGAAGGAGGACGTGGCCGTAGCTGTCTCCCAACCGCTGGAACAGCGCTCGCCCCGGCGCACGGTCGGAGGCTTGTGACATGAGGGACACTCTAGGGAAAACCCCACGAAACCAATAGTGGGTTGCATTCCCAGAAAAGCAAGAGGGCCAGCGAACAGATGTTCACCGGCCCTGACCTGCTACTTCTTTGGTTGCAGGGGTGGGATTTGAACCCACGACCTCCGGGTTATGAGCCCGGCGATCTACCAGACTGCTCCACCCTGCCCCGTTAGCCTAACAAAGGGTGAACGGAACGATGACCGGTCAGTTGGCGGCCGCGGCCGCTTCGGCGTCGGCGAGGACATCGCCGAGGAGTTCGATCAGGCGGCCGTACTCCCCGAAGTCACCGGCTTGCAGAGCTTCCTGGGCCCGGTCGTAGAGCCGGCCGGCACGCTCCAGGAGCTTGGCCACCTCGCCCTTGGCCGGAGGCTCTTCCTCGCCCGGAGGCTGCCCGCCGGGGTCGACGGGGGGCTCCTCGGGGGTCAGCTCGAACTGCTTGCCGAGAGCTTCCTCGAAGGTCTCCCCGATCGTCACGTTCTCCCCGTAGACGATCACGATGCGCTTCAGCTCCGGGATCCCGCCTTCGGCGCCGCCGGTGTCGGCGATCACGAAGATCGGCTGGACGTAGAGGATGGACTCCTCGATCGGGAGGATCACGAGCGAGCCGAAGTCGACCGTCGAGCCGCCTTGGCGCAGGAGCGACAGTAGCTGGGAGATCTCGACGTCCTGGTTGATGATGTTGTCGATCTGCGTTGGACCAAGCGGTGGCGCCGACTCGGGGAACTCGAGGAGCTTCAGCTCTCCGTACTTGCCGGGATCGGAACGGGCGACCATCAGGGCGATCATGTTGTTGCGAGCTCGTGGCGTGAACGGGCGGGTCAGAACGAACTCCTGCTCGGTCTCCCCCGGGAGGCTCACGAGCAGGTAGGTCGGATCGATCGTCTCGGACTCGCCGGCTTCGGCATTTGGGTTTCCCGGTACCGCCCACTGGTCTTCCTTGGCATAGAAGTCGGCCGGGGATTCCATGTGGTACGTGAGGAACATCTCAGACTGGACCTTGAAGAGGTCTTCCGGATAACGGAAGTGCGAGATCAGTTCTTCGGACGGCTCCTCGTCGGTGAAGAGATCTGGGAACGCTCCGCGCCACGCCTGGATCATCGGATCGGTTTCGTCGATGACATAGAACTTCATCGTTCCGTCGTACGCGTCGACCACGACCTTGACCGAGTTCCTGATGTAGTTGGCATCTCCGTCCAGCGCGCCTGCTTCCTCGCGCCCAACGAGGTCACCGAGGTCGACCCGTTCGGAGTATGGATAGAAGTTGCTGGTCGTGTAGGCATCGAGGATCCACTGCACGCGCCCGTCGATCACGGCCGGATAAGGATCGTGGTCGAGAGCGAGGAACGGAGCCGCGCGCAGGACGCGGTCCCTGACGTTCCGGTACAGGAGGATCGAAGAATCTCCTGTGATCAGGCTCGAGAGCACGATGTTCGGATCGAACTCCCGGATCGAGAATGCCAGTTTCCGGAAGATGCCGCCGACCGAGACGCCACCCTGGCCGTCGTAGTTGCTCCTGGCCCCCGGGTAATCGAGCTCCTCCTGTCCGGTGTCGACGATCGAGAACTGGTCCGAGTCGAAGCCTTCGCCGTAGTAGATGCGAGGCTGATCCTCGGGGAAGACGGCCTCGGCTCCCGCTTCTGCGGTTCCCGGCACGTCCGAGACAAGGAAGTCGGGCTGACCGGCCGGGGTCCGGCCGTTGGCGAGACTCGCTACGACGCCGTAGCCGTGGGTGTACTGGAGATGCGTGTTCGCCCACGTCCTCGACGCCTCCGGAAGGTCGTCGATCGAAAGCTCGCGCGCCGACAGGAGCACCTGGCGCATCTGACCGTCGATTAGGTAGCGGTCGACATCGACATCGGGGAACTTGTAATAGGTACGGATCGCCTGGAGCTGCGAATAGGCGAGCTCGAGCACCCCCGGATCCCATAAACGCACGTTCTGGAGGAGGTCGTCGTTGGCCTGGACCTCTTCTGCAGACAGATCGCCCGCGGCGGCGAATGATTGAGCTTCGATCTGATCTTGTGAGATGCCGAAGGCCGCCCGGGTCGCATCGAGGTTCCGTTGGATGTAAGGGGTCTCTTTCTGGAGCTCCTGGGGAGCGACAGAGAAGCGCTGGACGAAGAACGGCCACAGCGCGCCGGCAAGTATGGAGGTGAGCACCCAGATACCCACCGCCGCCAGCGGAAGCGACACCCGCCTAACGACGATGTTGATCAGGAACAGGAGCGCGGACACGATCGAGATGATCGCCAGGAGCCGCAGCGCGGGGAGTTGAGCGTTCACGTCTGTGTAGCTGGCTCCGGTGGCCGCTCCGCGGGATGAGAAGTTGAGATCGAACGTGCCGAGGTAGTACTGCCCGGCCTTGGTCAGGGCGAGCAGTCCCAGGAGCACCGACAGATGCGCGAGCGCCTTCGACGTCATGCCCGCGATGCCGCGATCGGGGCGGATCGAGCCGTGGAAGTAGTGAGCGACGGCGGAGACCATCAGGGCCGCCAGGACCGCGAACCAGACCCACGAGAGGATGTCCTTGAGGAACGGGAGCTCGAAGACGTAGAACCCGATGTCCTTTCCGAACTGCGGGTCCTCGATCCCGAACGGGACGCGGTTGGCCCACAGGAGATAGTCCTGCCACGCCGTGGCCGCGCCGAGCCCGGCCAGGAAGCCGATCAACACCGCGGCCGCGATCCTGAGCCATCTCAGGTACGGCGTCAGCAGGCTCCGGTAGCGGTCCATCGGGTCGGGCCGGCCCCCGGCCTCGAGCCCCGTCGGGACGTAGACGGGGGCCATCTTGTGGACGATGAACAGGTTGATCCAGACCACCAGGGCGACGACCGCGCCGACCGCAAGCCCGACAAAGAACTGCGTCGACAGGCTGGTCAAGAGAACGGAGGAGAAGCCGACCTCACGGAACCACAGGACGTCGGTGTAGAAGCGCGCCAGACCGACTGACCCGAACAGAAGGATGAGTACGCCCGCGATGATGAGGCCTCTAATTCGGCTGCCCCTTCGCGGCAAGGATCGTGGTTGCACGTGATGAGAGTAACCGGAGTGCGGAACCTAGCTGTCAGTCGGGCAGGGCCGCCCGGATCTTCTGGATGAGCTCCTCCGGGCTGAAGGGCTTTCCCACGAACGTCGCGCCGTGCCAGTCGCTGCTGTTTCCCCGTTCCATCCCGGTAAGGACGAGCACCGGGATACCGGAGGTGGGCTCACCCACCTTCAACGCGCTGAGGACCTCCTTGCCCTCCATCTTGGGCATCTTCTGATCGAGGAGGATCAGATCGGGGAGGCGCTCGCGGGCAACACGAAGGGCTTCCTCGCCGTCCTCGACGCACAGGACGTCATAGCCTTCGTCTTCGAGAACGAACTCGAGCGTCATGCGCACGCTCGCGTCGTCCTCCGCGATGAGGATCACCCGCCGCGGCGAGCTCAGGGCGAGACCACTAGAGGGGAAGACATCAGAGGGAAAGCCCTGGGATCTCGGGAAGGGTGTCGTCGACGACGCACCCGACCACATCACCATTACACTCCTCGTCGGACGGCGATGGGCTGGGGCTTGGTCCCGGACCGTCTCCCCCGCCATCGTCGCCGGGTCCGTCCCCGACGTCGCCGGGGGGCGTCGTTCCCGGTGACCCGAGCCCATCATCTGTGGACCCGCCGCCGTCGCCGGAGGCCGAGGTTTCCTCCGAAGCGGATGCGGCGAACGCCCCCGTCCCCTGGAACATCTCCTCCACCGAAGCGATCAGGTCACGACCGTTGACTCTCTCGATAGCCGCGATCACGCCCCAGGACCCGTTCTGCTCCCTGAGCTCCAGCACGCCGCGGAAGACGCGGGGGAGCGGCCGCCGGACTTCGCCGGCGATCGCCGACGCCACCAGCACATCGACGGGAGGTCTATCGAGGTAGGGCTTCACGAAACCCACACGCTCAAGGCCTGTGACGTTGCGCACGAACTCCAGTCCAACCTCTTCTCCTCTGATCTGGTTGGCGAACGCCGCCGACAATCGCTCGAGGTCTTGATCGAGATCCGCGACGTCTCTCAGACGGTCGCGGTCCCACGCGTCGGTCGTATCCAGCTGGTAGGGCCGGGGAGGTGAGACGTCGCCGGCCGCGACCGAGACCTGAAAGAGCCGCTCGACCGTCGCGCGCTCCTCACCCGGAGACGTGACCGACACCGAACCGGAGTAGGTGCCGAGGCGCGTCGTGGTGGTGGTGCGATCGAGCCGGAAAACCCCACCGCTCGCTGCCGCGCGGGCATCGCCGAAGGCAACCTCGGTCGGCTCGCCGGCGGAGACCAGAACGCTGCCAGCTTGAGCGTCTACCTCACCCTCATCGATGACCTCGACGCGAGCAGAGGGGCCGAGCGACACGGTCTGCCCCTCTCCGCCGAGCCTCAGCGTCGCCGTGGCGTCATTGGAGGTCGTGATGACGTCACCGGGCTCGAGATCGACCTCGTCGTCGACCTTGAGCGTCTCGTCACCGCGCGCGACCGTGACCGCCCCTCCGTCGGAAGTGCGTTGGAGCTGCATGGCTCCTAGTGGATCGCTTCCTGCACCGGAGCAGGCGCCGGATATCAACGCGGCCACGAGGACGAGTTTGATTCTCTTCACTGCACCATCCCTGGTTGGGGGCGGGCGGACAATCGTCCTGGTA
>JBKJZQ010000224.1:0-29479 GCA_046715095.1 Actinomycetota bacterium
CCGCGACCCTGGGAAACCGCTCGACCTCTTCCTGAGCCCCTCCTCAGGTTCCCCGGTCGTCGAGCTCCGGCAATCCTTCAAAGGTGGTCGACGCCTCGGCGTAAAGGCGCCTCGGGATGCGTCCGCCCAGGTGAGCTAGGCGTCCGGCTTCGACCGCTTTGCGGATCGCCTCCGCCATCACCGTGGGCTCCTGAGCCCGCGTTATCGCACTGGCAACCAGGACCGCGTCGCATCCGATCTCGAGCGCGATGGCAGCATCGGATGCGGTACCCACTCCGGCGTCGAGGACGACCGGGACGGTCAGGTTCTCGACGATGAGCGCGATGTTGTACGGATTCAGGATCCCCTGCCCCGATCCGATCGGACTCCCCAGCGGCATCACCGCGGCGCAACCAAGATCTTCGAGACGCTTCGCTAGGATGGGATCATCGTTCGTATAGGCGAGGACGGTGAACCCGTCGTCTACGAGCTCCTCCGCGGCGGCGACCAGATCGACCACATCCGGCAGCAACGTCCGCTCGTCCCCGATCACTTCGAGCTTGATCCAATCGGTCTCGAACGCATCGCGCGCCAGCTTCGCGGTCACGACCGCATCTTGAGAGGTGAAGCATCCGGCGGTGTTAGGGAGCAGACGGCAGCCGGTCCGTTCGAGAACCTCCATGATCGAGCCCTGCTGCTGCGGGCTGACCCGTCTGAGCGCGACGGTCGCCATCTCGGCGCCGGAACAGGCGATGGCCTTCTCGAGCGCATCGAGGCTGCTCGCTCCCCCCGTGCCCAGGATCAACCGTGACGAGAACGTCTGTCCCGCGATGACCAGCGGGTCGCCTCGGCGAGACGCCAGACTACGCGGGTCGCCTCGGCGAGACGCCAGACTACGCGGATCGTCCACCCTCAACCTCCCTGCGAGGCGGTGAGGACCTCGACGCGATCCCCGTCGGAGAGCGACGTGCGAGGCCACTCCGAGCGGGTGACGACCTCGCCGTTCAGAGCGGCCGCAACCCCCTTGCCCGAGGCATCTCCCCGGACGCCGGCAACCACGTCGTCGAGGGTCACCCCCGTCTCCAGCGCGCGGGTCGCACCGTTGATGACGATCTTCATACCGCCGCCTCCATCGAGGCGGCCGCGAACCTCGTGGGCGTGAACGGAGCGATCATGTCCGAGAACTCACCGGTCGCAAGAAGGTGAGCTATCTCGTCGGCCGTTACCGGCGTCAGGAGGATCCCGTTGCGGTAATGCCCGGAAGCGATCACCAAACCCTCGATCGCGGAGGGTCCGAGAAGCGGCGCGTTGTCCGGGGAGCCTGGGCGGAATCCGACCACCAGCTCCAGTAGCTCCAACTCTCGCAACCCCGGGACCAGCTCGTAGGCATCGCGCAGCAGCGTGTAGACGGCATCCGCCGTGATCGTGTCGTCGAAGTCCTTCTCCTCGACCGTGGCCCCGACGGCGATCCGACCGTCGGTTCGAGGAACGATGTAGACGTCGAGCCCTCTGACGGTGCGGGTTACGAGCGGGGCGCTCTCCGAACCCTTGAGATAGAGGAGCTGACCTTTCACCGGTCTTATCGGGGGCCGTGCGCGTTCCGGGATACCCGCGATCCGGCCGCTCCACGACCCGGCCGCAAGCACCACCGCGCCGGCGTCGATCGCGGTCCCTCCCTCGAGCCTCACCCCGGTAGCGCGCTCGGCGGAGGTGGTCACTTCGGCGACCACGCCTTCGATCAGCCGGACGCCGGAGCGTCTGCACGCGGCCTCGAGAGCGCCGACTAGAAGCCGGTTGTCGATGTGATGATCGCCCTCGACTAAGAAGGCCCCTCTGATGGAGGGAGCGAGTGCCGGCTCGATCGCGCGTGCCTCGCTGGGTTTCAGCTTGCGAACCTCGAGCCCCAGTCGCTGTTGGAAGGCGAACAGATCGGTCAGAGCGGCGAAGTCATCACCGTCGGGAGCGATCATCAACGTCCCCGACTGCCGGTACCCGATGTCTCTGTCCGAGGCGACGGCGAGCTCCTCGGCGAATAGTGGGTACCTGCGCGACGACTCGAGGTTCAGCTCGAGGACCGCCTTCTCGCCGTAATGGACCTCGGCCACCGGTGCGAGCATGCCCCCAGCCGCCCATGAGGCCCCGTGGCCGAACCGCTCGTCGACCACGGTTACCTCGAGGCCACGTTGCTTGCTCCGCCACGCGATGGACAGTCCTATGGCTCCTCCACCGACGACTACAACATCGGGAGTGCTCATTCATCGCCTCCCTCGCCCGCGTTACCGGACGGGTCAGGGGGTCGCGGGCAGCCTCAGCCCGCCTCTCAGCCCGGTCGCATCCGAGCTCCCCCGTGTCTGTTTCGGGTTCCTACTAGGAGTATAGGGACGGGCCGGCCCCATCGCCGTCCGCCCTGGCCCGCGCCCGAGCCAGGAGCCCGCTATCCGAACCCGGCTTCAGGGAAAGCAGCTTCGTAAGGCGCACCACGGTTCCCGTCCCGGGTTCGGACGAGAAATGAAG
Source organism: Actinomycetota bacterium (assembly GCA_046715095.1). GTDB lineage: Bacteria > Actinomycetota > CADDZG01 > CADDZG01 > WHSQ01 > WHTI01. The sequence goes on from JBKJZQ010000224.1 coordinate 2,494, forward strand.
GTCGTCGACGAGATGCTGCATCAGGTACACGCCGCGACCGCTCTCCGCGGAGGACGCAGCCTGATCCCTCGATAGAGCCGCGTGATCGAAATCGCCACCCGCGTCCAGGATGCTGATGACACAAGCAACGGGATCCACCACGATCTTGACCTCGTACTCCTCGCCGTGCTGGGTGGCGTGTCGGAGGACGTTCGTACATGCCTCGGAGAGGGCGACCTCGATGTCCCCGGTGCAGTCGTCGTCGACCTCAAGGCTCTCCATAGCAGTCCTGCACATATGACGCACGAAAGGCACGCTCGCCTCGTCGCGAGGAAGACAGAGGTTGAACACGATCTCCATGTCTCTAGTGTTCCCCCGGGGGCCGAGAAAGAAACGCCTCAGCCGAAGAAGACCTCGGCGGTCTCGTACAACGACGGATCAAGGGTCTTCAAGGTTCCGATCGCGTCGGACAGCTTCGCTCGGACGATGTCGGTGCCGCGCAGAGCAACCATCGTCCCGAAGTCACCGTCGTTCACCGCGTCGATCGCGGCGATCCCGAACCTCGTCGCCAGCACCCGGTCGAATGCCGTCGGCGTCCCGCCCCTCTGGATGTGGCCGAGGATCGACACCCTGGTCTCGTAACCCGTGCGCGCTTCGATCTCCCTCTCGAGCGCCACTCCGATGCCGCCCAGCCGCACATGACCGAACGCGTCCGTCTGCTCGGCCTGGGTGATCTCGTTCCCCTCTTTCGGGGTCGCCCCCTCGGCAACCACGACGATCGAGAAAGCACGGCCCCGCTGGTGCCGCCGCCGGATGAGATCGCAGACCTCGCCCAGATCAAAGGGCCTCTCGGGCACCAGGATCGCGTCGGCGCCCCCGGCGAGCCCCGAGTAGGTCGCGATCCAACCCGCGTTACGTCCCATCACCTCCACGACGAGAACCCTGTTATGCGACTCCGCCGTGGTGTGGAGACGATCGATCGCGTCGGTACAGATCTGCACCGCGGTGTTGAACCCGAAGGTGAAGTCGGTGGCGCTGAGGTCGTTATCGATCGTCTTCGGCACCCAGACGACGTGGACGCCCTCCGAATGGAGCTTCTCCGCGACGCCGAGGGTGTCCTCGCCCCCGATCGCGATAAGAGCACCGATGTTCGACGCGGCGAGGTTGTCCCGAACGCGCTCGAGACCGTTCTCCTCTTTGAACGGATTGGTTCGAGACGAACCGAGGATGGTCCCGCCGCGGGGCAGCAGTCCCGAGGTGTCATCGATATCGAGGGACATCGCGTCGTCCTCGAGAACGCCCTTCCACCCGTTGCGGTAGCCGACGATGACGTGACCGTAGTGGTTCACGCCCTTGCGGACGACCGCTCGGATCACCGCGTTGAGACCGGGACAGTCTCCGCCGCCTGTCAGCATCCCAACCCTCATGCCGCCCCCTTCACGCTCGTTGCCGGCCTCGTTGCACCCTCGTTACCACCATCGTTCCCGGGCCCCGTTCTCTGTCGGGCACGCTCCATACTCCCCCGACTCGACTTCGGGCTCAATCCGTGGCCCCGTGATGACGAAACAACCTATGTGAGAAGAGCTCCGCGCGCCCTGGGCGTCCTGGCAGCGATCACCGCCCTTGCCACGGCGGGCGTTTCGGCGCGTCCGGCCGCGGCCACGGCCACGGATATCGACTCGCTCAGAGCCCGGGCTCAAGCCGTCGCCGACGAGGTCAGCTCGCTCGACCATCGCCTCGCTGGTCTCGAGTCCCGGCAAATCTGGCTGCAAGCGAAGATCGAGGCCGCCGGCGCGGAGATCTCCTCCTCCGAGTCTGATCGCATGGCAGCGGAGTCCGCCTACCGGGAATCGATGGAGGACTACGTCGCCGATGCGGTCGAGGTCTACAAGGGCGGCGACCCGTCGACGAACCTCACCCTGGTACTTTCCGCCCAGGACCTGAACGACCTCGAGCTCTTCTCGAAGATCACGGCCGCGGCGGCCGATCGGGCCCGGACCTCCCTCGCGCAGTCCCAGCAGCGTTTCGAGGAGGCTCGTGCCGCACAGGACGAGATCGATCGCCGCAAACAGGATCTCCTAGGCAAGCAGGAGGAGGTCGACGCGCTCACCGAGGAGATCCGGGCGAGTCTCGCCGGCCGCCGGGATGCCCTCGGCCGGCTCCAGAAGAAGGTCGAGCGTCTCGAAGCGGCAGCGCGCGCCGCAGCGGTGGCCTCGAGCGTCAACCCGACCGGTGCATTCGCCGCCGCGCTGTCACCGACCGGACCTACTTCGGAGATCCCCGACGGGCTCGCCGGCACGGGGATCACATTCGAGGGAACGGCCTCGTGGTACGGCCCCGGCTTCGAGGGCAACTACACGGCGAACGGAGACGTCTTCGACAGCTCGCTCTTCACGGCCGCCAGCAAGGACCTTCCCCTCCCCTCCTACCTGTTCGTGACGCACGAGGGCCGGAGCGTGGCGGTTCTGGTCAACGACCGGGGTCCTTACGTTGGAGACCGGATCCTCGACCTCAGTCACGCCGCCGCCGAGGCGATCGGCATCTCGGGTCTCGGGTGGATCGAGGCAGAGATCCTCATCCGTAACTAATACCGATGCGGCACTAGAGGAATCGCTTGACGAGGGACACGACCGTCCCCTTCTGGGTCACGTCGATGTCGACTTCGTCCATCAGCCCCCGCATGATGTTGAGCCCGTAGCCCTCCACTCGTTCCTCCGCCTGCTGCGGCGACAGATGGCTCAGGCCACTCGAGGGATGCGCGGCCATCAACCACTCTTGACCGGCGAAATCCTGGACGAAGAACCTGGCTTCCGTCCCATCGATGTTCCAGCTGATCTGTGGCACGGGACCGTCGTCGTCAACCCCGTTCAAGAGGGCGTTCGTGCATGCCTCGGTCACGGCGACCAGACAGTCGAACAGAGCCGATGGTTCGACCCCGAAGCCGGTGAGTTCAGACCGTATCCGTCGCCGCACCCCGGACAGGCTAGCTTTGTCCGTGATCGGGTGAGATCGCACACGACAAGTATGGGGGCTGCCATGGAGGCGCGATGCCAGAGTTGATCCTCTCGATCGATGCCGGCACCACGGGCATCACGGTGTTCGCGGTGAACCCCAGCGCGCGCGTGCAGGGCCGCGCTTACTCCGAGTTCACCCAGCACTATCCAAAGCCGGGGTGGGTGGAACACGACGCCGGCGAGATATGGGACACGACGAGAGATGTCCTCGCCCGCGCCATCTCGGACGCGGGGGCCAAGCCCGGCGACCTGGCCGCGATCGGTATCGCCAACCAGCGCGAGACGACCGTGCTGTGGGACCGGAAGACCGGCGAACCGGTTGCTCCCGCGATCGTCTGGCAATGCCGGCGGAGCGCACCGATCTGCGAACGTTTGCGAGGAGAAGGGCTCGAGGACGAACTCCGGGCCCGCACCGGACTCGTCCTCGATCCCTACTTCTCCGCGACGAAGCTCCTCTGGTACTTCGAGAACCTCGAGGGGGTCCGGGCCCGAGCAGAGGCGGGGGACCTCGCGATGGGAACGATCGACTCGTGGCTGATCTGGAAGCTCACCGGGGGCGAGCGCCACGTCACCGAGCACTCGAACGCCTCCCGCACGCTCCTGTACTCGCTCGAGGAGCAGGACTGGGATCCCTGGATCCTGGAGCGTCTGGGCATCCCGGCGTCGCTTCTTCCGGAGATCCTCCCGTCCAGCGGCCGGATGGGGGTGACTGCCGGCGGGATCCTGTCCGGCCGGCCGGTCCCCATCTCGGGAGCAGCGGGCGATCAGCAATCCGCGTTGTTCGGCCAGGCCTGTTTCGAGAAGGGCATGGCGAAGAACACCTATGGGACCGGTTCCTTCGTCCTCATGAACACCGGAACCGAGGTGCACCGATCCGAGCACGGGCTCTTGTCCACCGCCGCATGGGACGTAGGAGACGGGGTCCGCTACGCGCTCGAGGGCGCGATCTTCATCACCGGCGCAGCGATCGGGTGGCTGCGCGACGGGCTCGGGATCATCGCTCGGGCTTCGGACACCGGTCCCCTGGCGGCATCGGTCGACGACACCGGCGGCGCGTACCTCGTTCCTGCCTTCGTCGGATTGGGCGCTCCTCACTGGGATCCGTACGCGCGCGGCATCTTCGCCGGCATCACCCAGGGAACGGGTAGGGCGCAGCTCGCCCGCGCGGTCGTGGAGGCGATGGCCTATCAGACCCGCGACGTCGTGGAGGCGATGACGCTCGACGCCGGAACCCCGCTCAAGGAGCTGCGCGTCGACGGCGGCGCGAGCGTCATGGACGTGCTGTGCCAGTTCCAGGCCGATCAGCTCGGCGTCGTGGTGCGGCGACCGAAGGATCAGGAGGCCACCGCGCTCGGCGCGGCCTATCTCGCGGGACTGGCCGAAGGTGTGTGGGCGTCGCCAGGTGAGATCGGCGAGGGCTGGCAGGTGGGCGCGGAGTACGAACCCAAGATGTCCCGCGACGAAGCGGACTCTCTGCATGATGGATGGAAGAAGGCCGTCGAGCTGTCAAAGGGCTGGGCGAACCGGGAGGCATAGCTGTAGTTCCCCTCAGGCTTGGGTCAGCCGGCGAGAACTTCGTCGCTCAGGTCGATGTCGTCGACCAGCAGCCGTACCGATTCGGGCATGGGGAGGGTCGACTTCTTGGACGCGTACTCGTCGACGTACTCCTGACCGGAGAGTTGCATGATCTCGTGGACGATCTCGTCGGTCGCGCTGCGAAGAACGAAGCGGTCCTTCTCCTGTCCGGCGTGCCGCGAGAAATCGAGGGGCGGCCCGAAGTTCACCTTGACCTTGATGCGCCCGGTGATGCGGGGGAACTTCCGGTTCTTGGGCTGAACGAGATCGGTTCCGACGAGCCCGGCGGGCACGACCGGGACCCCGGCCTGGAGCGCCAGGCGCGCGACCCCGGTGCGGCCGCGGTGGAGTTTGCCGTCGGGAGACCTGGTGCCTTCCGGATAGATACCGAGGAGCTTCTGCTCTGTGAGAACCTCGAGGGCGATGTCGAGCGACTGCTGCGATTTCCTGCCCCCCGCACGCTCGCACGAGATCTGGCCCACCGAACGGAAGAACCACGCGGTCTTCCACGACTTGAAGTAATCGGCCTTGGCCAAATAGGTCATCTTCCGGCGCTTGATGACCAGGGGGATGAAGAACGAATCGAGGAACGAGAGGTGGTTGGCCGCGATGATGGCCGACCCCTTCTTAGGGACGTTCTCGAGGCCGGTGATCTCGATCTTGTAGAGGAGGCGCATCAGGGGCTTCAGGAAGCCCTTGATCAGCCAGTACGCCATGTCCCGTGGACCCTCTCGATAGATACGCCGGCGGTAGCCTGCAGCACCGTCCGGTCACTCCCCCGCTCCATGTTAGAGAATCCAGCAGGATCGTGGAGCCGGACTCCCCGGTCAAGTTCCAGGCACCCCCTCTGACGGGCGCAACCCCCAGAGGTTACGGCACGAAGCCCGAAAGGGACATGACCGCCCGAAATCAACTCAAGAGGGAGGGCCAGTGAGCGAGCCGCAGGTCATCGAGGGAGCCGAGGCGTTCGCCGTAGGCGACGGTCCGGTCGGAGCGCTGCTGGTCCACGGCTACACCGGCAGCCCGCAGGGCATGAGAGGCCTGGGCGACTATCTCGCGGAGCGGAACATCTCCGTCCGGGGGCCCCGGCTCCCGGGGCACGGGACGACGTGGCAGGACCTCAACACCAGGACCAGGGACGAGTGGCGCGGGGCCGTGGCCGAAGGCTACGAGGCCATCGCCTCCGGCCGGGACGAGGTCTTCATCGTCGCGCTTTCCTTCGGTGTCGCCCTGTCGCTCGACTTCATCGCCCGGAATCCGGGCAAGGTGAAGGGCCTCGTTGCGCTCGCCGGCCTGGTCGACACCAACGACCCGAGGCGGCACTTCGCACCGTTGATCAAACGGGTGACGAGATCGATCCCCGGGGTTGCCAACGACATCGCCGATCCGAATGGCCACGAGATCGCCTACGACCGGCTCCCCACCTCCTCCACCCATGAGATGTTGAAGACGCTCAAAGAGGTCCGGGCCGAGCTCCCCCACGTGGACTGTCCGATACTCGTGATGCACGGGCGGAACGATCACACGGTCAAGCCGTACAACGCGGAGATGATCATCGAGAAGGTCTCGTCGGTCGACAAGGAACTCGTGTGGTGCGAGAACTCGTTCCACGTGATCACGCTGGACAGAGACCGAGACGACGTGTTCCGTCAGACCTACGAGTTCATCAAGCAGAGGTCGTCGCATGCCGTCTGAGAACATCGTCCTCGAGGATTAGAGGTCGAGGCGTTCCTTGAGAACGTCGGCGAGGCTCGGACTGGAGATCACCCTGAGTTCGTAGCTCGCCCGGTATGCAGGCTTCTCGAGGTCGACGATCTTGCGCAGATCGATCGGCGTCGCGATCAGCACCGCGTCGGCGTCCGAGGCGTTGATCGTTTGGGCAAGATCCTTGCGCTGCTGCTCCGAGTAGCCCATCGCCGGGAGCAGCTCGCCGATGTGCGGGTACTTGGCGTAGACGTCCTTGATCGACCCCGCGGCCCACGGACGAGCGTCCACCAGCGACGCGGCGCCGGCACGCTTGGCCGCGACGACGCCGGCCCCGTAGGTCATCCCGCCGTGAGTCAAGGTCGGACCGTCCTCGACCACCAGGACGCGCTTGCCCTTTAGATCGGCCCCGTCCTCGACCGTCACCGGGGACTCCGCTTCGATCACGACGGCCTCGCCGTTCAGCTCGGAGATCGTCTTCTTGAGGGCGGCGACATCCTCGGGTGTGGCCGAATCCATCTTGTTGATCACGACGACGTCCGCCATGCGCAGATTGACCTCGCCTGGGTGGTAGCTCGTCTCGTGACCGACACGCAGGGGGTCGGCGACCGTGATGTGAACGTCGGGAACGTAGAAGGGGATGTCGTTGTTGCCGCCGTCCCACAGGATGACGTCGGCTTCCTTCTCGGCGCTGCGGAGAATCTCGCCGTAGTCGACCCCTGCGTACACGATCGACCCGCGATCGAGGTGTGGCTCGTACTCCTCACGCTCTTCGATCGTGCAGTCGTGCTTCTCGAGGTCGTCGTAGGTCTCGAAACGCTGCACGGCCTGGGCGACGAGGTCCCCGTACGGCATCGGGTGGCGGATCACCGCGACCAGCTTGCCCGCGGCCTTCAGGATCTCTGCGACCGCTCTCGTCGTCTGGGACTTGCCAGCGCCGGTGCGCACCGCGCAGACGGCCACAACAGGCTTGTCTGAGGCGATCATCGTCGAGTTGCCACCGAGGAGCGAGAAGTCCGCCCCCGCCGCTATGGCGCGCGAGGCCAAGTGCATGACCGTGGCGTGACTGACGTCCGAGTACGCGAACGTGACCTCGTCCGCGCGGGATTCCGCAACCAGATCCTCGAGGTCGTCTTCGATCCGGATCGGGATGCCATCTGGGTACAGGCGGCCGGCCAGCTCCGCGGGATACCTCCGTCCGTCGATCCCGGGGATCTGGGTAGCGGTGAAGGCGATCACTTCGGTCGCCTCGTCGTCGCGGTACCGGACGTTGAAATTGTGGAAATCCCGTCCGGCTGCGCCCAGGATGATGACCTTGCGTCTACTACCAGTGGAGTTCGTCATGGAGCGCAGGCTACACGAGCGCCTGAAGACCGAGGAGGCTCCACATCGAGCTGACAGACCCGCTGTGGCTCCCGGCAGTAGGCTAGCCGGCGTGAAAGAACGCAAGCTGACGAAGCGTGGAACCAGGCGGCGCGAGCAGGTCCTGGAGGTCGGCGCACGGCTATTCGCCGAGCAGAGTTATCACGGGACCACCGTCGGTGATGTGTGCGATGCGCTCGGCGTCGGCAAGGGTGTCTTCTACTGGTACTTCGAGTCCAAGGAGGCCCTGTTCTCGGAACTGCTCGAAGGTTCTCTGTTCAGACTGCGTCGCTATCAGGAAGATGCGATCGCCCTCGCCGGAGATCCCGTCGCCCGGATCGAACAAGGTATCCGCGCATCGATCAAGTTCTTCGACGACAACCCCGAAGTGCTGTCGCTCATCCGGATCGCCGGCAGGTACGAGGAGTTCCAATCGCTCGTACAGCGCGGCCAGCAGATCGTGGTCGCCGACACCGCCGGACACATCAAGGAAGGCATGTCGGCCGGGCTCATACGTTCGGGCGATCCCGAGCTGATGGGTCACGGCATCCTCGGTGCGATCTTCCACTTCGTCGAGGTCTACATGGATGCGATCGACGGCAACGACCGTCCTCAACTCGCCGACGAGGCCGTCGCGTTCTGCCTCAGAGGTCTACTGGAGAACTAGGCGCCCTTCGCGTCCTTCGCGAGGGCCCGTCTGATACCGCGCGCCGCCTGACGGATACGCTGCTCGTTCTCGACCAGCGCGAAGCGAACGAAGTCGTCGCCCGCCTGACCGAACCCGACCCCGGGCGCGACGCCGACCTTCGCCTCCTCGACGAGGAACTTAGAGAACTCGAGTGAACCCATGGCGCGGAACGGCTCGGGGATGGGGGCCCAAGCGAACATCGTCGCAGGCGGCACCGGGATGTCCCATCCGGCCCGGGCGAGGGCTTCGCAGAGCGTGTCCCGGCGCGACCGGTAGATCTCGCGGATCTGTTTCGGGGCTTCGGTGCACTCGTTGAGCGCGATGATCGCGGCGATCTGGATCGGCTGGAACACGCCGTAGTCGAGGTAGCTCTTCAGCTTGGTGAGAGCTCCCACCATCTCCCTGTTCCCGGAGCAGAAGGCGATGCGCCACCCGGGCATCGAGTACGACTTCGACATCGAGAAGAACTCAACGCCCACATCCCTGGCCCCCGGCACCTCGAGGAACGAGTTGGCCCGTTCCTCGTCGAACACGAGATCGGCGTAGGCGAGGTCGTGGATCACCATGACGTCGCGCGCTTTGGCGAATTCGACCAGTTGTTCGAAGAACTCCCTCGATGCCACCGCGCTGGTCGGGTTGTGCGGGAACGAACACAACACCACTCGCGGTTTCGGTTCGGTGTGCTCGTAGGCACTCACGAGATCCGCGAAGAAGTCCGACTCCATGGTCATCGGGATCGACGTCAGGTTCGCGCCGGCCAGGATCATGGCGTAGGTATGGATCGGATAGGTCGGCTCCGGGACGAGCACGGAGTCGCCCGGCCCGCACAACACCCACGCGAGATGCGACAGTCCTTCCTTCGCTCCGATCGTCGTGCAGATCTCGGTCTCGGGATCGAGCTCGACGCCCCAACTCCGCTGGTAAAGATCGGCGACCGCTTGCCGCAGCTTGGGGACGCCCCGAGAGGTTGAGTATCGGTGGTTCCTGGGGTTGTCGGCGGCTTCCTTGAGCTTGTCGATAACCGCTTGGGGCGGCGGAATATCCGGGTTTCCCATGCCGAGGTCGATGATGTCTTCCCCCGCGCGACGGGCTTGCATCTTCATGTCGTTGACGGTCGCGAACACGTACGGCGGGAAGCGGTCGATGCGCCTGAACTCCATCCCCAGAAACTAGCAGGTCACCGGATTCCCCGGCCCTGAGCTAAGGATCCGATCCAGTGGTTGAGAAGCGCGCGAAAGGCTTCCCATTCTTAGGGATCGCGGTCACGTAGAGCCTCGTGGCCGTCGCCCGGATCATGAGGAAGTGATGGCGCTCTACGCAGCCGGTCGAGAACCATTTGTCCGAGCAGCCGTAGATAGGCGCGCCTCCCCCGCCGGTTACAACGTAACGGATGCCCTTGAGCTTCTTGGACGCCGAATAGATGTGGTCGTGGCCGTTGAGGACGAGGTCGACGCCGCGCTTCTGGAACAACCTTGGTACCCACGGGTGGAATGACTCGGTCGATCCGTGTTCGGTTCCCGGCGAATAGACCGGGTAGTGGAATACGACGACGGTCCAGCGGTCGCCTTCTTCGGGGCCGAGGTGCTTCCGCAGCCACCGCTTCTTGAGGTTGCTCGAGTCGGCGACCACGATGCGGACCCCCGCGAGCCTCTTGACGTAATTGTGATGGGACACGCCGAAGCGAGGCTCGTCGATCTCCGGCTTCCCGTTCTTGGTCGCGACGTCGTGGTTGCCCAGCGAGGCATGGAACTCCACCCCCGCGTCGTACAAGCAGGAGAACGGGGTGAAGAAGTTGTCCTTGAAGTCACGGCGTTGGCCCGAGGGGTAGATGTTGTCCCCGGTGGTCAGGACGAGGTCGTAGGGATGGTCTTCCCGCCACGAGCACATCTTCTTGGCGACGGCAGCCTGATCGGCGCCACCGGTTCCAGTGTCACCGACGACCGCAAACTTGAGTGGAAGTTCGGCGTCTGATGCCCGCCGAGGTGAGGCAACCTCGTGGGGTCGGGAATCGGGCTGGCTGGATGCAGGAGCGCCCAGCGTGAGAGCGAGCGCAGCGGTCACGCCCGCCAGAAGTGCCGCCCGGTGATGTCTCGTCGTCTCAGTCATTGGGATCGTCGAGGTCGGTCGTGCTTCCGTCGAGTCGTTCAAGGTTGGAGAGTTTCAAGGCACCGTTCTCGATGGTCGCATCGAGACTCATGGCGGACCCGTTGCCGAGGCCTCTCAAGCGCGCGGATGTCCGGTCGTCGTAGCCGAGGACCTCGGCCGACAGCCAGCGGATCGTTCCCCCGTGGCTCACGATCACCACGATGTCGCCCGGGTGCCGCTCGACGACGCGCCTCAGTCCCTCGAGCGCTCGCCTCCTGACCTGTCCCGGCGACTCGCCCCCCGGTCTGGTGCTGTAGTGGCGCGCCGGCCCCCACAGATCGGGCCACCGCTCTTTGATCACGTCGACAGTGAGCCCCTCCCACTCGCCCTGATCGACCTCACGGAAGTCCGGATCGGTGACCACCTCCAGGCCGTGGGCCTCGGCGATCGGCCTGGCGGTATCGGAGGCGCGCTTGAGGTCACTCGAGTACACCGCGGTGACGTCGAGCGGCACGAGCTGAAGCGCGATCTGCAGTGCCTGCTTGTGGCCGTCAAGGTTCAGTTCGATGTCGGCCTGACCTTGAGCGCGCTTCATGTCGTTCCATTCGGTAGCTCCGTGCCTCACGAGATAGATCTTGGTGATGACTGCCTCCTCATCTCTCGCCTGCGAGGGTCTGGGCCAGTCGCATCGGCGAACTCCCGAGGCCGTGGACCTCGACCAGCTCTTCGATGAGTTCCCTATCGGGCTCGTGAGCCTCGGTCATCTCGATCTCCGCGCCGGTGACCATCGGCACCACCGTCTTCATCGCGTCCAGATACCCGCGTGACCTCTCGAAGGCGTCGCGTTGCTTGGGAGGAAGCTCACCTGTATGAGCGAGGATCCCCTCGAGCGAACCGAACTGGTTCAGCAGCTTGGCCGCCCGCACCGGTCCGACACCCGCAACCCCGGGGAGGCCGTCCGACGGGTCTCCTCTCATCGTCGCGAAGTCCTGATAGAGCCGGGGTGGGATCCCGTACTTCTCCATCACCGCAGCCTCGTCGAAGGTGGCCACCTCGCTGAGCCCCCGCACCGGGAACACGACCGCGACCTGCGGATCCCGCACCAGCGCGACGAGGTCCCGGTCTCCGGTGACGAGGAGGACGCGGTCACCTCCGGTGACTCCTGTCGCGAGGGTGGCGAGGACGTCGTCCGCCTCGAGGCCCTTGGCGATGGCGACCGGCATCCCGACCGCGTCGAGCACCTCCTTCAGAACGTGGAACTGGCGTGGAAGCTCGGGCGGGTCTTCGGGCCGGTCGGCCTTGTAACCGGAGTAAGCCGCGACCCTGAACGCCGGGCGCCAGTCGTCGTCCCACGCAGCGATGATGCGGCCGGGACGACGATCGAGCGTCAGCCTCGTCACCATCTCGAGGAAGCCCCTGACCGCGTTGACCGGGCGCCCCTCTGGGTCCGTCATCGTCTTGGGCAGGGAGAAGAACGCCCGGTAAACGAGGGCCGACGTGTCGAGGTGCAGTTCTAGACTCACCGAGCCATCATCTCAGCCCATCATCTCGGCCGAGTGAGTCTCAGGACGAGATCGGCCGGAAGCGGCGCAGCCTCAGGGCGTTCGCCACGACGCTTACCGAGGAGAACGCCATCGCCGCCGCCGCGATCATCGGGTTGAGCAGTCCCAGCGCAGCCAGCGGGATCGCGGCGACGTTGTAGCCGAAGGCCCAGACGAGATTCTCCTTGATGACCCTGAGAGTCCTGCGCGAGAGCTCGATGCTGGCCGCGGCCAGCACAGGGTCGCCTCCGACGAGGGTGAGGTCGGAGGCCTCGATGGCGACCTCGGCTCCGGTTCCCACCGCAACCCCGAGATCCGCACGCGCTAGAGCGGGAGCGTCGTTGATGCCGTCTCCGATCATCGCGACCTTCTTGCCTTCGGACTGGAGGAGCGCGATCTGCTCCACCTTGTCCTCGGGAAGCACCTCGGCGAGCACGCGGTCGATCCCCACCTCGCGGGCGATCGCCTCCGCGGTGGTCCGGTTGTCCCCGGTGATCATCACGGTCTCGAGTCCGAGTTGATGAAGCCTCGAGATAGCGGCCCCGGCAGTGGGCTTCACGGTATCGGCCACCGCGATCAGACCCGCGGCCTTCCCATCACGTCCGACCCAGACGACCGTTCGCCCGAGCGACTCGAGACGGGCTGAGGCTTCAGTCAGTTCCTCCGGAATCTCGGGCAACCCGAGGAACGACGGCCGGCCCACCGCGACCTCGCTCCCTTCGACGGTCCCGCGGACCCCGCTGCCGGTCGTCGACGCGAACCCTTGCGCGACCGGGAGCGCACCCGTGCGCTCGGCGGCCGCCTCTGCGATCGACCGTGCGATCGGGTGTTCCGAGAGGGACTCGACGGCTCCGGCCATCCGTAGCAGATCGTCCTCGGAGGTGCCATGGGCAACGACATCGGTCATCGACATCTCTCCCCGGGTGATGGTCCCGGTCTTGTCGAGGACCACGACATCGATAGACCCGGAGCGCTCGAGCACGTCGCCCCCTTTGATGAGGATGCCAAGCTGCGCCCCACGGCCGGTCCCGACCATGACCGCGGCCGGCGTCGCGAGCCCCATCGCGCAAGGGCAGGCGATGATCAATACGGCCACGGCCGCGATGAGAGCATCCTCGACCGAATGGCCCGTGAGCAGCCATCCGGCCACGGTGACCGCGGCTATCCCGATGACCACCGGGACGAAGATCCCTGCGACCCGGTCCACGAGATGCTCGATCGGCGCCTTGCGGTTCTGGGCGTCCTCGACCAGGCGGGCTATCTGGGCGAGCGCCGTCTCGGAGCCGACGCGCGTCGCCTCGACGAGCAGCGCGCCGGACGCATTGATCGTCGCGCCGTAGACCTCGTCGCCCGGTCCCTTGTCGACCGGAACCGATTCTCCGGTGAGCATCGATTCGTCCACCGACGAGTCGCCCTCCTTGATCACGCCGTCGGTGGGGATCTTCGCCCCGGGACGGACCCGCATCAGGTCCCCGGGTTGCAGTTCCTCCACGGGAACCTCGACCTCGGTGCCATCACGAACGACGATCGCGGTCTTGGCTCCCATCTCCATGAGGCTCTTGATCGCGCTCGACGCTCGGCTCTTCGATCGGTGCTCGAAGTACTTCCCGAGGAGCAGGAACGTCATGATGACGCCGGCGGTCTCGAAGTAGAGGTCGCCACCGAAGAACAACGCGTAGGTCGAGTAACCGACCGCGCTGAGCGTTCCCACCGCAACCAGCGTGTCCATGTTCACGGCGCGGTGGAGTGCCTGCTTCCAGGCGCTCACCAGGAATCGCCTGCCCGCCCAGAACTCGACCGGCAGGATCAGGGCGAACTGCGCCCACCTCGACCACCAAAGCGCCTCCATCATCTGGTCGGTCGGGCCGAACGTCGCGAGGTAGACCGCCGGTACGGTGAGGCTCGCCGCCGAGATGAACTGGCGGAACGCTACCCGGGTCCGTTTCTCATCGGCCCCGATGGCGATCCCGTGGTCGTGCCCCTCGTGCGCTTCATGACCGCCGCGATCCGGTTCCGGGACCACGAGCTCGTAACCGGCGTCCACGACCGCCTTCTGCAGTTCGATGACGTCGATCGTTCCGGTGGCCGCAACGGTCACCCGTTCGAGCGGGAAGTTCACGGATGCCTCGTCGACACCGGGCTGCTTCGCGAGGGCCCGCTCCACGCGCCGGGCGCAGGATGCGCAGGTCATGCCCTTGACGTCGAAGGTCTGTCGTTGCTCCTCGGGGGCGTGCTCCGTCTTCATGGCAGCAGAGTATACCCCCCAGGGGTATACGGCAAGCTCCCGGTCACAGGCCGAGGAGGTCGCGGATCCGTCCCCCGAGGCGTTCGTAATTGGAGGGGGTCGCCGCATCCGGGAAGGTGACCACGAGGTGGGTGGCTCCGGCCTCGATCAACGCGGCCAGGTGCCGGGCCACTCGCTCGGGTCCGCCGACGATGTACTCGCTCGGGTCGCGCCCTCCGAGCCTCGCGACGGCCTCATCGTCGGACTCCGCGAGAACGACGAGGCCGCCCCAGGTCAACTCAACGTCTCGGTCCGGAGCCGCGGCCTTCACCGCCGCTCCATCGCGGGCGAACTCCTCCGGGGTGCCGCCCCATCCGTTCCACCCATCGGCCACCCTGCCGGCCACCTCGAGGATCCGTTCGCTGCGACCGCCGATCCACACCGCCGGCGGCGAAAATGGGGGCGTGGTGGTGACCGGCCTGGGGCTAACCGGAAGGGCGTCGAGCGCGACGTAGTCGTCCTTCATCGACACGAGGTCGTTACGCAGGAAACGCCTTACGACGTCCGTGGTCGAGATCATCTGCCCGATCCGGTCGTCGCCGGAGAAGAACGGGATCCCGAAGGCCTCGTTCTCCGGCCGGCTCATCTTGTCTCCGGATCCGATCGCGACGATCACCCTGCCCGGCGCGATCGTTCCGACGGTAGCCGCCATCTTTCCCAGGACGGCGGGGTGCCTCAACGATGACCTCGTTACGAGCGTGCCTACCTCGATGTCCTCGGTGACCGCGGCGACGTGCGCGAGCATCGTCCATCCCTCGAAGATCGGACGCTCCTTACCTCCCGACAGGGGCCACAGATGATCGAACACGAACACGGAATCGAGCCCGGCATCCCGGGCTCGATGCGCACCATCCACCACCACCCCGGCGTCGTCGGTGAACTGAGGCAGAGTGACGCCGATCTTGATCTCGCTCACGACGTATTCAACATCAGATAGCGAACGAGGAATTCCGCCACCCCCGCGGTCAGGATCGCGACGTAGTAGAGACCGGTGGCCGACTGGATCGACCGGATCTCGATGCATCTCTTCGCCGCCCACACCACCACCGCGGTGAAGACGATGAGGGCGATCCAGATCAGGAAGAACGCCAGCCCGAAGGAGTCCGACGACCCCGGGAGACCGAGCGCGCCTTCGGTGCTCGCCTTCGACAGCCGGCCCGCTGCCACGACGCCCAGCACCGCGGTGGCGGTGGCTCCGGCCAAGGTCAACTTCGTGATGCGGGCCAGCGCCCATGTCTTGAGACCGGGCTGGTTCAGGTACCAGTGGCCGAGGAGCATCCCGTTCGTCACCCCGCCGAGCAGCAGCGCGCCGGCGACCAGCTCTGCCGCGGCCAGCACATCCGACCACCCGTCCACGAGGGCGGCGGCGGCCGCTAGCGCCACCGCTCCGGCCGCTCCCGCGGCGTAGCCCACCACCACGCCCGGAACATCGGTCCGCGACCACTGGACGAGGAGGTGGACGACGAGGAGGACGAGTAGCACGATGAGAGAGGCGTTGAGGAGCGAACGATCGAGCCCGCCGGTGGCGGAACGAAGAGCGAACCACGCCAGGACGCCGAAACCGAGCGCCCCCCACGCGTTGATGCGGAAGTTCCCCCGGCTCACGATCCCCCACGACTGACACCACGCCGACACCGCGACCCATCCAACCGTCCATTCGAGGAGGACGACGGCGGTGATCGCTCCGGCGCCGCTCACGTGTCCCTCAGGTGTCCTTCACCCGTCGTCATGCGGTACCGCTAGACCTAGTCCCCGGCCTTGTCGAACGCGAGTGCGGCGGCACCGGCGATCCCCGCGTCGAACTCGAGCGTGCTGAGGTCGACCCTCATAGGGCGACGCTTCTGGGTCGCGGTCATCTCTGCAAGGGTGTCGCGCGCTGGCCCGAGGTAGGGCTCGCCGGCCCCGACGACGCTGCCGCTCAGGACGATGACCTCGGGATCGAAGAGGTTGGCGATGTTCGACATCCCGATCCCCAGGTACGTTCCGGCCTTGCGAAGCACTGCCCTTGCAGTTTCGTCCATCTCACGAGCTGCCTTGGCGACGTCCTGGCCGGTGATCGCTTCGGGGGAAGTCGCGAAATCGAGGATGGAGCTGGCGGGATCACCGACCACTGCCTCGCGGGCCATCCGCTCGATCGCCTGACCGGAGGCGAATTGCTCGATGCAGCCCCGCAGCCCACAACCACACTGGGGTCCCCCGACTTCGACGATAGTGTGGCCGAACTCGGCCCCCGCTCCCGTGTAGCCCCGGACCAGCCGGCCGTTCTGGATGATCCCACTGCCGATCCCGGTTCCCAGCGTCAAGAGAACGAGGTCGTTCGCCCCGGGTGCGGCCCCGAAGGTCCTTTCGCCCCACGCGGCAACGTTGGCGTCATTGTCGACCGCGACCGGAACCGGCACGACCTTCTCCACGGCCGCGCCGATGGCGGGGTCGTCGTAGACCAGGTTGGGCGAGAACGTGACCGAACCGGACGCGAAGTCGATGAACCCCGCGGCACCGACCCCGACGCCCACGACCTTGAGCCTCGCAGCCTCTGCAACGGTCATCATCTTCTCGACGATCGCCACGATCCCCTTGGTGCCGGCGTTCGGGTCGGTGGCGTGCTCGGCGCGGTGGAAGATCGTCCCGGTTTCGGATACGAGAGCAGCCTTGGTTGCCGTGCCGCCGATATCAACGCCTACGGCAACCCGGGAACCGGACACGGGCGCTGGGACGGGCTCAGCCAAGGTCGATCCGAGTCACCTTGGACGGCCGCTCTCCGCCGTCCTTGCGAGACTTGCCGACGGTCTCGTCGGTACGCCCCACGACGTTCTCGGCTTCTTCGAGCAGCATCCCGGCGGCGACGATGAGCTCCCTGGCCGCCTTGGCGAGGTGCTCGAGGACTTCGGGCTTCGTGTTCCTGACCACCGCGATCACGGAGCAGATCGGGCAGTAGGCGCAGTCCGACGCATGCTCGTGGTCGTGCCCACCGGCGCCGAATAGGTCGCTGTAGCGCGCCGCTCGTTCCTCTTCAGTCACGTTCTTCCACCTTGAGTCCTCCACCTCGCTGGAACACGATCTCGATGCGGTCCCCCTCAAGAGTGGCCGAACCAACCTCTCGCATCAACAGGACTCCGGGCAGCATAATCGTGCGCCGGTAGGAACCGACGCGGACGAACAATTCGTCTTCCTTGCGGGATAGCTCGAGTTCATCCTTGCGGGCGAACGGCAACTGCAAGGACAAAACGTAGGACTCGCCCCTCTTGTCCACCCGCATCGCCTCTCCCGTGTACAGGATGGCGGCAGGATCGACGTCCCCGTAGACCTCGGCGCCGAGGTCGGCGAGTAGTTCGTTTCCGGTCAGCTCTTGATCTCTGAGGCGGGCCGTGAGGATGGGCAGCGGGGAGAAGGACTCTTCGATCGTCTGAAGGTGTCCTGCCTGTATCTCCTTCCAACGAGCGAAGTACGGATCGGTGACCTCCGGTGGGAGGAGACGGTTCACGACCACGGCATCAACGCGGTAACCGAAGAGGTTGAGGTACGTGTAGGTGCGCTTCGCCTCCGCGATCACCATGCGCTCCGGATTCACGACGAGGCGGACCGAAGTGGTCCCGGCGTCGGTGAGAACCTGCCTCACGCCGTCGAGCTTGTCGTAGAAGCGCTTGACCGCGGAGTACACGCCCTCGTCGGGCAGCGGGAGGCTCGTGAGCCGCCTCGCAACCGGTCTGAGCGCTCCCATGACGCGACGCTCGATGGGGAAGATGCGCTCCATGTACCACTGGATGATGTCGGGAAGGCTCAAGAGGCGGAGAGTCTCCCCTGTAGGAGCGCAGTCGACGATCAAGACGTCGTAAGGATCCTCGTCGTAGTGCCTCTTGACGTCGGCGAGAGAGAACAGCTCGTCAAGCCCGGGGATGACCGAGAGCTCCTCGGCCTCGACCTCGGCCAGCCCGGCCCAGTTCATCACCGCGACGGCATGCTGCTGGATCTCTTTCCAGTTCTCCTCGAGACGTTGCTGGGGGTCGATCTGTTCGGCCCATAGTCCCTGGGCGATCTCGAGAGGATCCGGTCCGAGCTCAACCCCGAAGGCGTCCGCCAGCGAATGGGCCGGGTCGGTCGACATCAGGAGGGTCTTCCGGCCGGATGCCGCGATCTTCAGGGCGGTAGCGCAAGCAACGGTCGTCTTTCCGACCCCGCCCTTCCCGGTGAACAGCACGACCCTCATCGGCTTAGTTTTCGACCCGCTTCTTCAGATCCTCGAGTGCTCCTTTGACCACGGCTTTCTCGACCTGACGGCGGAGCATGCTGGGGATCTTGAACCCCGGGTCGGCCTTCATCTCGTAGGTCACCTCGGTCACGTCGTCGAACCCGTCGAACGAATACGAGCCGGACAGTTCGTTGACGTCGCCCTCGATCAGCTCCCAGGAGAATGACTCCGGGGCACCCGAGTAGTCGTATCCGAGCGTGTACGACACCTGCTTCAGCTTCAGGTCAACCTCGAAGTAGGCCTTCGCCGGACGACCGTCAGTGTCGGTCTCCTTGACCTCGACTTTCTTGATGTTCGCGTTCCACTCCGGATAGGCCTCGAGATCGGTCGCGACCTTGAAGATGTCTTCCACGGACGCCTCTATGTCGATGTTGTCCTTAACGCTCTCCGCCACTGGGCCCTCCCCTTCGATCAAATGGTGACGATGCGAGGTTAGCCCACGAGGTCAGCCCACGTGGTGCAGGAACGCCCGAGCGGTCTTGCGGAAGTAGCCCGCGTTGATGCACAGGGTCTCGCCCACGTACATGCTCGAAACGAGGGGCTGGTGGACGTGGCCGAAATAGTGCCGCGCCGGCTTGACGTCGAGCAGGTACTCGAGGAGGTCGTTGCTGCCTCGCTCCGCTCTCCCCGCCACGATATCGAAGCAGAGCTCGGGAACCGCCGGAGGGATGTGTGAGCACAGGACATCGACCTCACCCAGGGCTTCTATCGACGCGCACATCTGTTCCTCTGTGACTTCACCGGCCACGTGCAGCGGCGTCGGTAGTGCACCACCGACGAAGCCAAACCTTTGCCCTTCGATCTCGAACGCCTTCCCATCGGCATCCTTGATGCCTCCGTGCGCCTCGACGTAGGTCCGGGCGAGGGCGGGGTTGTCGACGTTGCCGAGGATCAGATACGTGTCGTCCCGCAGCACCGCAAAGACCTCCGTGTACTGTTCGCGCACGCGGCGGCCGAGCTCCTGCTGGATCTCGTCCTCATGACCCTCTGCCCGCGCCCTCATCGCCTCGCGCGCCTCTTCGAAACGTCCCTCGGTCCTCAGACGAACGACGCGGCTTACCGCTTCCGCGGAGAACACGTCGACCAGGATCCCGGTCATCGACAGATAGTCGACGAAGTTGATCAGATCGCCGAGAAGGAGCAGCGTGCTCCCCTCGGGCACCGCCCCGCTCAGCTCGCCTGCGGCACCATGAACATCGGACACCACGTAGATAGCCACCGACGCAGGATAGCGAGGTGCCCGCCGAGCGCAGCGTTATCGTCTGCCGGTGAGAGCGATCTACGTCCACGGCGGTGTCTCGGGTACCCCCAAAGCGCCCGTGCCGCTGTGGGGGGCGGTCCACGCCGGCATGAGATCAGGATCGGCCATCGATTCGATCCAGGCAGCCGTGATGGCCCTTGAAGACGACCCCGCTCTCAACGCCGGATACGGAGCAACGCTCACGCGCGACGGCCGGATCGAACTGGACGCCGGCATCGCGACCGGCCGCCACTCGGGCGCGGTCGGAGGCGTTCGGGTCAGGAACCCCATCGTTCTTGCTCGAAGGGTGCTCGAAGACACCCCTCACGTCCTCATCGCCGGCCGGGGAGCTACCCTGCTCGGTGCCGATCTTCCGATCCTCGAGGACACCACGCCCGAGCAGCGGGAGACGTGGGAGCGGGCGAAGGCATCCGGTGCGCTCGACGACGAGCACTACGGCGATCCCGACTACGTCGACACGGTGGGAGCCGTCGCGCTCGACGACTCGGGCCGGTTGGCCGCGGGGTCCTCTACGGGTGGGGTCTTCGGAAAGCTTCCCGGCAGGGTCGGCGACTCCCCCATCTTCGGGGCCGGGTTCTATGCGTCCGACCTGGTAGCGGTCGTCGGCACAGGGGTCGGCGAACTGTTCATCGCCACCCAGGCTTCCTTCCGCGTCGCCCATCTGGTCGAGAACGGTGCCGACCCGCAGTCGGCCTGCGAGCAGATCGTCGGGTCGATCTCGTTGCGCGACCCTGCCGCCGCCGCGGGTTTGCTCGCCCTCGACCGGGACGGACGCGCCGGGATGGCGTTCAGAGGTGGTTCATGGTCGGTGGAAGGCCCAGACGGTCCGGTAGACGCGACGCGCCTCGCGTGACCGGGGCTACTTAGCGCGATGCGAAGGTGGCGAGCATAAGACCCATGAACAGCGCCCCCAGAAGGCCAACGGTCACGTAGAGGTAACGCCGGCCCCTCAGGATCACCCGCGGCTCCTGGCCGCCGGACGACCGGTAGGCATCGTGCGCCGCGATGAGCCACAAGCCGGCCGCCGCGAACCCGAACACGACCGCGAGACCGATCGAACCGGGGATGCCGTCCGAGGCGGTCATCACGAGAGCCAGCGCTCCGACCCAGAGGCCCAAGACGGCTCGGGCGATCGCAGCTCCCCAGTCGCCGATGTACGCGTGTCCGAGCCCGGGGAACAGCAACGACAGGAGCGCGGCGGTGTTCGGATCGGACGGGCGCCGAAGCTCCGGTTCGGCGACGGTCGTGGCGAAGGTTCCTCCACAGACCGAACAAACGGCGTCGTCGATGTGGTTCGAGGTTCCGCACTGGATGCAACGCCACGCCACGGTTTCGCCGACCACCGTGAAGGGGCCGTGCTCGACCGCATACACCGACGCTTCGGCGACCTCGTCATCGATTACCGGAGCGGACGCCCGGCTCGCCTTGTGACGGAGGCCCGCAGCGATCGCTCCTCTCGGACCCTCATCGGGGACCGCCGAGGTTGGTTCCGGGGGCGGCGTAAGGGGAGGTGGAGGGGGCGGAGGCGCGACGAACCTCGTCATGCACTGGCCACACCATTCGGCACTCGCAGGGTTGAGGCCCCCACAGTGGCGGCACCTGGTCGTCGCGTTCATCTCTTGTCTTCTCCCATCGCCCGTAATCATCCCCCAAGGGGGCTTTCCGGGCGCGGTTTGACTACCTGCTATCTCAATCGGAGCCGAACGCTTATCCCTTGAATCCGTCTATTCGTAGGTGTGCTCGGGCGCGGGGTAGATACCGCCGGCGACCTCGGCCGCGAACGTCTGCGCCGCTGCACGGATGTCGTCTCCGAGGTTCGCGTACCGCTTGACGAAGCGCGGAAGTTCGCCCTGAGTGATCCCCAGGAAGTCGTGGAACACGAGCACCTGTCCGTCGGTGTGAGGCCCCGCACCGATACCGATGGTCGGGATCTCGAGGCTGTCGGTGACATCCTTGGCAAGGTCCGCCGGGACCGCCTCGAGAACCAGGGAGAAAGCCCCTGCGGCCTCGAGCGACTTGGCGTCCTTGAGGATCTGATGGGCCTGCTCGTCACCACGCCCCTGAACGCGGTAGCCGCCGAACTGGTTCACCGATTGCGGTGTCAGCCCCAGGTGCGCCATCACGGGGATGCCCGACTCGGTCAACCGAGAGACGAGTTCCAGAACCCGCCCGCCGCCTTCGAGCTTCACGCAGTTGGCACCCGCCTCCTTGAGGAAGCGGCCCGCGTTGTGGATGCCCTCGTCGATCGAGCCCTGATAGCTCATGAAGGGCAGATCGCCGACGACGAACGCATCTTGGGCGCCCCGGCGAACCGCCCGGGTGTGGTGGAGCATCTCGTCCACCGTGACGGGAAGGGTCGACTCGTGACCCAGAACCACCATCGCGAGCGTGTCGCCGACGAGCAGGAGTGGTATCCCTGCCTCGTCGAGGAGACGCGCGGAAAGGGCGTCGTAGCAGGTGAGCATCGCGAAGCGCTCTCCGCGCTCCTTGAACGCGCGGATGTCGCGCACAGTGACTGACATCGGTCGCCTCCGTTTCAGGTAGACGCTGTTGGAATGATTATATGCCTGACTATTTCCTTTCGGGGGCCGAGGCGACGGCCGAGCGGGGTGACTCTTTGTCGTACATGCCATCGATGGCCTCGGCGAAGATCTCGTTGATCTGGCGGCGCTTGACCTTGAGCGTGGGCGTGATCTCGTTGTCCTCCTGGCGGAAGTCTCGCTCGAGGACCCGGAATTTCTTGATCCCCTCGACCTTGGCGAGCTTCTCGTTGATGGAATCCATCCACACCTCGAGTTCCTTGAGGGTCAGCTCGTTGCCCGCGATCTGGGCCGGGTCCCCTTCGATCCCGTGAGCTGCCGCCCACGCCGGGACCTTCTCCTCGTCCAGCGTGATGAGCGCGGACAGGAACGGACGCCGGTCCCCGATCACGACGACCTGCGAGATGAGGTCGTGGAACTTGATGCGGTTCTCGAGTTCCTGCGGCGCGATGTTCTTGCCGCCGGCAGTGATGATCAGGTCCTTCTTACGGTCGGTGATCTTCAGGTAGTTATGCTCGTCGAGTTCTCCGACGTCGCCCGAGTGCATCCAACCTTCCGAGTCGATCAGCTCACGGGTGGCCTCTTCGTTCTTGTAGTAGCCGGGCGAGACGTTCGCCCCGCGGGCGAGGATCTCGCCGTCCTCAGCGATCTTCACCTCGACGCCGGGCATCGGCTTGCCGACGGTTCCGATCTTGACGGCCTCGACCGGGTTCCACGTGGTGGGTCCGCTGTCCTCGCTCTGGCCGTAACCCTCAGCGATCTTGATCCCGATCGAATGGAAGAACCAGATGAGCTCGGGATTGAGCGGGGCTGCAGCAGACAACGGAAGGTCGCACTGATCGAGCCCGATGGCCTCGCGCAGCTTGGTCAGAACCAGCTTGTCTAAAAGGCGGTGCTTGAGCTTGAGCCCGAGCGGGAGCCTCGCATCCGACAGGTTCTTGCCGTCATCGACCGCTGCTTGCTCGAGCTTCGTCACCTCGCGCCCGGTTTCGATCGCGCTGAGGGCGAGCTTCACCTTGCGATCGTTCGGATCGGCGGCCGCAAGCTTCCCCTGGATCCCCGCGTAGAACTTCTCCCACACACGCGGCACGGCGAAGAAATAGGTCGGCTTCACTTCTTTGAGGTCATCGAGCAGGGTATCGAGGGACTCCGCGAACCATGTCTGGGACCCGTAGTAGATGTGCAGGAAGTGGCTGATCATCCGCTCGGCGATGTGAGACAGGGGGAGGTAGGAGATCGTGCGGGCGTTGGCCGGATCGGGTGGCGCGATCATCTTGCGGCCCGACTCGCACGTGAACCAGACGTTCGCGTGCGTGAGCATTACGGCCTTGGGCGGGCCCGTGGTGCCCGAGGTGTAGACGAACGTCGCAAGATCGCCCGGGCCGACCTTCGTACGGGCGTCGTCGAAGCGTTCATCGGGCAACGCGTTGCCGGCCGCGATGAGGTCGTCCCACGACAGGACGAGGTCCTTATCGGCGGAGTTGTCGTAACCGGAGATGACGATGACCTTCTCGAGCTTCGGAAGCTCCGAGCGCATCTTCAGCACCTTGTCGAGCTGTTCCAAGTCCTCGACCACGGCGATCTTCGTATCGGAGTGCTCGACGATGTAAGCGACCTGCTCGGGTGAATTGGTCGCATAGACGGGAGCCGTCGCGCCTCCGATCGAGAGACAGGCGATGTCGGCAACGTGCCACTCGGGTCGGTTCTTCGACAGGAGGCTCATCTTGTCCCCGTGTCCGAAACCGAGCGCCAGGAGTCCCTTGCCCACCGACCGTACCCGGGTGCCGTAGTCCGCCCAGGAGACGTCCGTCCAGACGCCGTTCTCCTTGTAACGCAGAGCGCTCTTGTTCGGAGTGGTCTGGGTTCTGTCCCAGAAAAGTTCAACGATCGTCTGCGGTGCCATCGATTCCCCTTAGGTCGCCGGAACTCCTCTAACGCCTATCTCCGGGTCAGTCTAGTGGTGTATCAGGCACTAGGGGCTTGAGGAGAGAGGAGCCAAGAGCTGTTCGATCCGCTCACGGGTCGGGGGGTGACTGAAGAAGAGTGAGACCGCGACCTGAGGCGGGCGGAGATCCGATATGTTCGAGAAGGCCAGACGCCGGAAGACCTTGACCGCCGTCTGGGGATCCTCGGTGAGGGATATCGCCACCCGGTCGGCGGTTGCCTCGAAGCGTCTCGAGACCGCGTTCTCGAGCGGCAGCGCCGCGAAGGAGGCGATGATCGAGAACAGGAGCAGGACCGGGAGCGCCTTGACGTCACCGATGCCGCCTGCCCCCGCCCACCTCCAGGGTCCGTCGAACGACGCCAGCCACCTGAGGACGACGAAGGAGAGGAAGAGGCCGATGACCGAGAGCGCCACGCCTTTCGAAACGTGGCCCTCGGCCTGGTGCCCGAGTTCGTGCGCGACCACGAACGCGGTCTCGTCCTCGTCCCCCTTCTCGATGAGGGTGTCGTAGAGAACGAGGCGTTTGCTCCCGAAGAGACCGGCGACGTACGCGTTCTCCGACGTCGTTCGGCGGGAGGCATCCGATACCAGCACCTCTCCAACCTCGACGCCGGCCTCGTCGGCGAGCGCGACCACGCGGTCCTTGAGGGCGCCGTCCGGCAGCGGCGTGAACCGGTTGAACAGAGGGGCAACGACCACGGGCCAGATGAACACGAGCACCGCGCTGAGCACCGAGAAGGTGAGCCAGCCGATCCACCACCACGACCGCGGCTGCCACCTGATCACCCCGAAGAACGCGATCGCGGCGACCGAACCGAACACGAGCCCCACGGCCGCGCCCCGCAACTGATCCCCCACCCAACCTCCAAGCGTCTGGGTGGAGAGCCCCCATGCGTGACCCATGGCGTAACCCCGGACATAGTCGAGAGGAAGGGTGACCAGCCATAGAGCCGCCGACACCAGTGCGGCCGCGACCAGGGCCCTCGTCACCCATCCACCGGGCCACGCCCCGACGCGGTCTATCGCCCCTCGCAGCGGGCCGCGCGCGAGCAGGACCAGCACGACGATCTGGAGACCGAGTGAGAGGAAGTAGGAGAGATACGCGGACCCCCGGTAGGCCCCGTGGGAGGCGGTCTGGTCGTCGGTAAAGGTTGATCCCAGGCTCGGGTCGGTCGCTCCTTGTCTCGCCTCGGCCCGAACCGACGAGGGCGTGCGGGAGACCAGCGCCAGCGTCCCTGCAGCCACGCCCGCTAGTAGGGCGACGATCAGAACGAACCGCGCGACGCTCATGCCGGGAGTGTACGAGGCATGCCCCTCTGCATGAGATAGACGGAGCTAGCGCGTCAGATCGCCTCGAGGTCGGTTGCGTCGACCGGTTCCTCCGGGGTCGTGCGCGGCCTGAAGCGGAGCACGGGGATCAACCCCGCCTGCTGGAGCGCTCCGAGCGAAGCCTCGAGCTCGTCGTCGATCTCGACGATCCCTGCGGGGGGCTGCAGCACGGCGGTGACGAGGCAGTCGTCGCAGTGCTCCGAGCGGTACATCTCGCAGTTGCTGCATTCGATCTTCATCCGCTCTCCTCTAGTCACTCGGTGATCACTCGTCGTTGGCGCGTAGCGTTACCGTTCTGAGGAGCACGCTACCGGCGAGGTACGACAAGAATCCCTTCTTCCGGTAAGCCGGTGGGAACTTCTCACGAAAGGAGATGCGTGACCGGCGAACAACCAGGGCGGTTCCGCTTTCTGAGGCGGTCCTTCCCCAGCGGGAACTCGGTCGTCGTGACCGGGGTTCGGCCCGTGCTGATCGACACCGGGTTCGGCAGCGACGCCGCCGAGACCCTCCGGCTGATCGAGTCCCAAGGGGTTCCCCCGGGTTCGCTCACGAACATCCTCAACACCCACCACCACTCCGATCACGTCGGGGGCAACGGGGCCTTGGCCCGGATAACCGATGCTCCGATCTCCGCCCATCCCATCGAGGCCAGGTCGATCAACCGGCGCGACGCCGTGGCATGCCGGGCGGAATGGCTGGACCAACCGGTCGAGGCCTACCGCGTGGACGCCTTCCTCGAAGACGGAGATGCGGTAGACCTCGGAGGTGGAGAGCTCCAGGTCTTGCACACACCGGGTCACACCGCGGGGCAGATCTGCTTCTACGAACCTATAGGTCGCGAGCTCATCTGCGGCGACGTCCTGCTGGGGTCGGACGTCGGCTGGATCAACCTCGTGAACGAGGGGACCTCGCCGGTCGAAGAGGCGATCTCGTCTCTGGAGAGACTGATGACATTGGACGCCCGGGTGGCGTATCCCGGCCACGGGGCGCCGATCCCGGACGTCGCCGAGGCCTGCCGCCGGACGATCAGACGGTACGAGCACTGGATCGACGATCCTGAGGCCGTCGCGTGGCACGGTTGCCGGAGGATCTTCGCCTTCGCGCTGATGATCAACGACGGCATCCCCGCGGACGACGTACACGGCTACATCGAAGGCACCCAGTGGGCCCGGGATCACGCCCGTATGGTCCTCGGCATCCCCGTCTCGCAGCTTGCGCAGGAGCTCGTCGACGGCCTGATCGAAACCAGGTCGGTCTTCTGGTCAAACGGCCGCCTGCTGTCGCGTGTTCCGCACAAGGTGCCCCGACCCGGTTGGGCGAGCGGCTCGACGAGACCGGGGGCCTGGCCCCCGCTCATCGCAACCGAACCTACGGGTCCGGACCGGACCGAGCTTCCTCCGGGTTATCGGATGGGTCGCCGGCCGCGCTCTCCC
>JBKJZQ010000225.1:0-5670 GCA_046715095.1 Actinomycetota bacterium
GGGCGGAAGCTGCCGAGAGGAAGAAGCAGCGACTCGAAGAGCGCCGCAACCAGAAGGCCGAGGCTCTTGCTCGCCAGAGGAAAGCGGCCGCGCGGGCGCGGGCGGTGCGCTCCGTCGCATTGATCGCGCTGGCAGGCGTCGCGTTCTGGTTCTTCTTCCTGAGGTCCTCGACGCCGGATGAGATCAACGGTCACACGATCACCGGGTTCGGCGGCGGAGGTGTCGGCGCCCACTCGGATCAGCCCCAGACGTACGAGATGACCCCTCCGGTCCAGGGAACCCACGGGGGTGCCGCTCCTTGTGGTGTGCACGGATCCCCGATACCCGACGAGAACTTCGTTCACAGCCTCGAGCATGGGGCCGTGGGTCTGCTGTTCGACCCCACCAGGGCCACCCCGGAAGACATCAAGAAGCTGGAGGCGATCGCTTCCGACGCCGACGAGAACGTCGTCTCGGCTCCCTACGAGGGCATGGAGCCGGCGTTCGCGATCGCATCTTGGGCCGAGCGGATGGATCTCGACGAGCTCGACATCACCGCCGTCAACGAGTACATCGATGCCTTCGCAGGCAAGGGCCCGGAGGCCGGTCAGACGTGCCCCAACACTGAGGACACCCCCTATACACCGGCGGAATCAGGTTGAGATCCTGAGGCCCGCCGGGAGATAGCCTTCACCGAACTATGGCTACTTCGATCGATGCTGCTTGGGTCGCAACGGGCCTGCTCCTACCAGGTCTGGTGCCGGCCTCGGGCGACCCCGAAAGCGGCTCCGACCCCATGCTCGGAGGAGGCCGTCCGCTTCTGAGCGCGTGCCGAGCGACGGGCGTGCGAACGTTATTACTTGATAACGCGGCGGCCGAAGAGGAACTGCGACCGCCACCACGATCCCTTGTCGATCGGCGAGATACTGACGCCGGCCCGCCCAGTCGAGGAGTGGATTATCCATCCCCTACCGAGATAGAGCGCCATGTGATAGACGTCGCGCGGCTTCGACTTCCTGCCGTTCGCCGCGAAGAACATGGCATCACCCGGCTCTAGCTTCCCGAAGCCCAACCTGTTTTTCGTTGCCTTCGCCATCTCGGCGGAGGAACGCTCGGGCATCGCCCACCCCTTGTAGGGACGGTTGGGAGGGGAGTAGGTGCTGCTCTTCTTCTGGAGGACGTACCAAACGAACCCCGAGCAATCCACGCCGCCGTGAGCCTGCGCGCCATAGGGATACCGAGCAGGAGTGCTCTTGGCCCATTCGCCTGCATAGACGTAGGGCGTGCCGGCAAGCGAGAACGCGAACTGGATCACGCGGCGGACCTTGCGGTCGTAGTTACCGAGTTTCAGGCCGGCCAGCGCGTCGGCCCCGTAGGTCGATGGTGACGTAAGCGCGCGCCAGACCGCGTATGCGACGTCGGCCTGGCTCAACGGCTCGTTGGCCGAGGCTTCGTGTTCGTCTTCGTTTACCGGGCGGTCGTGTCTCAGACCCATCTCGCGGGCGACGACCTCATCCCCGAACCACGACGGCTTCTTGGGCGCCCACCCGTCCGGGGCTGAGAGGCCCGCAAGATGATCGGAGACCGCTCCCTTCCCCAGGACCTTGACCAGCGCTCGGTCGACCTCGGCGGCGGTCACCTTCCCTTTGGTGCGGCCGAAACCACCTCCGAAGGCAGCTTTCATGAGGGCGCGGAAGTCGGCCCTCCTCATCGGCTTGTTGGAGCGGAACGACGAGCCATCGACGAAGCCCTGGTTCTTCAGGTAGCGAACGGGTTCCTTGGCCCACGACGGAACGCTCCTCCGGGCGGACGCGGCCGGAGCCAGCGCCCCCAGCAAGGCGGCGGCCATCAGGACGCTCAGGAAGATTCTCCCAGGACGCATATCCCCCCATCGACGGCCCACGGCGCAGGCTTTACCTGCGAATCCCTCTAAAACGGATAGAACGGGTGGAAAAGGCGGGAAAATCCGGGGGACGTCTCGAACCGCTACCCTGGTTACCGCCTACGCGACCCGTCCCGACAGGAGGCAACGATGCCGGCCCCGCCACCGGACCAGGTACCCGACAGGAACCTGGGGATCGAGCTCGTCCGCGTGACCGAGGCAGCTGCGCTGGCCGCCGCCCGGTGGATGGGCCGGGGCGACAAGGAGGCCGCCGACCAGGCCGCGGTCGACGCCATGAGGCTGATGATGGACACCGTTTCGATGGACGGGGTCGTGGTGATCGGCGAAGGCGAGAAGGACAACGCCCCCATGCTCTACAACGGTGAAGAGATCGGCAACGGGGAGCCTCCGGTCGTGGATATCGCCGTGGATCCGATCGACGGCACGACTCTTACCGCCAAGGGGATGGGCGGGGCCCTCGCGGTCGTCGCCCTGGCCGAACGAGGCACGATGTTCGACCCGGGGCCGTGCGTCTACATGGAGAAGATCGCCGCGGGCGAGGAAGCTCACGACATCCTCGATCTCGAGGCCGGGGTCACCGAGAACCTCAAGCGGCTCGCGAAGGCGAAGAGCACCGACGTTGAGAACCTGACGGTGGTCGTGCTCGATAGACCGCGCCACGACACCCTCGTCAAAGAGATCCGCGAGGCGGGGGCCAGGATCAAGTTCATCATGGACGGCGACGTCGCCGGAGCGATCGCAGCCGCCCGCGGCACTGAGGGAGTGGACTTGCTCGTCGGGATCGGCGGAACGCCGGAGGGAGTCATAGCGGCGTGCGCGATCAAGTGTCTGGGCGGCGTCATCCAGGGTCGCCTCTACCCGCGCGACGACGCCGAGCGCGACGCAGCCCTGGCCGCTGGGTACGACCTCTCGCAGATCCTGACCACCGACGACCTCGTGCGCGGGGAGGACGTGTTCTTCGCCGCGACCGGCGTCACCGACGGCGAGTTGGTCAACGGCGTGAGATACCGGGGCAGGAGCGCGATCACGCAATCGATCGTGATGCGCTCGCTTACCGGCACCGTGCGGGTCATCGAAGCCCTCCACCAGCGCAAGAAGCTGAAGGAGATCTCCTCGAAGTATTGACGGGAAGTTCGAGCGAGTGACGAGTTCGAGCTATTGCAGGAATGTCCGGATCTCGGCGAGGGCTTTCTCTATGCTGGCGCGGTCCACATCGAGGTGTGTAACGGCCCGTACGTGGTTGCCGGCGATGTCGCTGAACGCAACCCCGCGTTCATCCATGTGCGCGGCGAACTCTGTCCCCGTGTATCCGGTTCCGCCGACGTCGAAGAACACGATGTTGGTCTCGATCGTGGACGGATCGACATCGATCCCTGGTATGCCGGCCAGACCCTCGGCCAGGTACCTCGCGTTGTCGTGATCCTCGGCCAACCGGTCGATGTTGTGATCCAGCGCGTAGATCCCGGCGGCCGCGACGATCCCGGCCTGCCTCATGGCTCCGCCCATCCGTTGCTTGTGGCGCCATGCCTCGGCGATGAACGTCGAGCTGCCGGCAAGAACCCCGCCGACCGGGGCACCGAGCCCCTTGCTGAGATCTATCCACACGGAATCGAAGGGTGCGGCGAACTCGTCCGCCGGGGTGCCCGTCGCGACCACCGCGTTGAAGAGCCGGGCGCCGTCCATGTGTTTGATGAGCCTGCTCTCGTCGGCGGCGGCGCAGACATCCCGGATGAGTGAGGTGGGCCAGCAGGCACCCCCGCCGGCGTTCGAGGTCTGCTCGATCGAGACCACCTTCGTCTTTGGGGAGTAGCGATCGTTCGGCCGGATCGCGTTCCGCACGTCGTCGGCGGTGAACATGCCGCGGTCACCGGCGAGGGGCGTGATCACGGCCCCACCCAGGGCGGACGGTCCGCCTCCTTCGTGGTTGAGAGGGTGAGCGGTCGAGTGCATGAGGATCTCGTCACCCGGCCGGCAGTGGACGAGGAACGAGATCGCGTTGCACATCGTGCCGGTCGGAAGGAACAGCGCAGCCTCCTTACCGAGAAGAGCAGCGACCTTGTCCTGGAGGCGGTTCACCGACGGATCGAGACCCCGCTGTTCGTCTCCGACCTCGGCCTCGGCGATCGCCTTCCTCATCTCCGGGGTTGGACGAGTCGTTGTGTCGCTGAACAGATCGATCATCTGGGCTCTTCCTTGATGTCGGCGACCCGGCCCCCGGTCATCTCGATCAAGGCGCCGGGAGTGGTCCGGAAGACCGCGTTCGGGGTTCCGGCGGCCGCCCAGACTTCATCGAAGCGTGTGAGGTCCTCGTCGATCAAGACCTCCATCCCCTCCACGTGTGCGACCGGCGGGACGCCCCCGATCGGGAAGCCCGTGAGCTTCCGGACCATGCCGGCATCGGCTCTCCCGATCTCTCCGCCGAGCAGCCCGGCCACCTTGGCGGTGGAGACGCGGTTCGCGCCCGAGGTGATGACCAGCACCCCGGCGTCGCCTCGGGCGAAGATCATGCTCTTGGCTATCTGGGCCACGCTGGTGCCGATCGCGAACGCCGCCTCCTGTGAGGTTCTCGTGCTCTTGGAGAACTCGACCACCTCGGCCTCGTGTCCGAGAGAGATGAGGGTCTCTTGAACCTTCTTCGCATTGGAGTGCACTTTGTCTCCTTACTTCCTCGGTTCCCAGGTGAAGAAGCGCACCGCGAGTACGACACCGATCACTCCCCAGATCGCTACCGCTCCCAGGTGTCCCCATTCGAACCCCGAACCAAGCTCGAACGGATTGAACACGGTCTGGAACGCGAGCGAGATGTGCTTCACGGGAAAGATCTTGCCGATCCACTCGACCCACAGCGGAGGGTCTTCGAACTTGATGAAAACATCGCTGAGGAACAACAGCGGAAGGATCGAGAAGTTGACCACCGCGGGGGCGGCGTCTGCGTTCGGGATGAAGCCGGTGATGGCGAGCCCCAGAGCGGCGAAGCTGGCGGATCCGATCAGGATCGTGACCAGGAGGGCCGGAAGCGTGGTCGTTGGGATCTCGGTGCCGTAGAAGAGCGCACCGAACGCGATCGTGATGACCGCGAGAAGGAACGTCATCGCCACCGCGTGAAGGATCCGACCTCCCAGATAGGCCCATGAGGGAAGGGGGGTTCCACGCACCCTCTTGAGTTGTCCATCGTCTCGTTTGAAAGTCATGCTCATCGCAACATTCGTATACGTGGCGGTGATGACCGAGAAGGCAAGGATCGCCGGGACGAAGAAGTTGGAGGCAGCGAACTTCTCCCCGGTGGGAGACGTAACCTCCTCGCCGCCGAAAGCAACGTTGAAGATCACGAGGAACATGAGCGGAAAGACGATCGTGAAGAACGCGGCCGGAGGATTCCTCCAGAACGAACGGTTCTCGAACTTGAGCTGATGGAGAAGAAGCCGTCCGTCACTCATCAGCGCCGACCCGCCCGACCCCATGGTTCTCCGCGGTGAGCTCCAGGTAGATGTCCTCGAGCGACGCACTCGTCACGGTCAGTCGATCGAGCCTCACGTTGTTCTGAACGGCCCACGAGGTCAGTTCGTAGAGGGTTCGGGTGGGATCGTCGGTCTTCACCTCGAGGAGTCCATCGGAGGAAACGACCGCGTCGAGGGGAGGTGCCGTCCCCTTGGGCTTCGAGAATCGGACCCGGCTCGCGGTGTCCCGGCCCTTGAGGATCCCCGGTGCTCCTTCGATGACGATCTCTCCACGGCGGATGATCGCCACCCGGTCGGCGAGGGTCTGCGCCTCGTCCATGTAGTGGGTGG
>JBKJZQ010000226.1:0-3479 GCA_046715095.1 Actinomycetota bacterium
GTGGGGGTGATCGCACCGAGTTCCGCCCCGAAGCTGGCGAAGAACATCAGGTGGTTGAGGATGCGGTTCATCTCGGCCATCGCAACCCTGAGATACGTAGCTCGCGGCGGAACCTCGATCTCCATCAGCTTCTCGAGTGCGAGTGCCAGGGGTAGTTCGTTGTTGATCCCCGAGAGCCAATCCATCCTCGACACGAGGTTCGTGATCTGCCGGTAGTCCCGCTGCTCCACGAGCTTCTCGTAACCGCGGTGCATGTAACCGATGATCGGCTCGGCATCGAGAATCTTCTCGCCGTCGATCGTGGCCAGGAGGCGGAACACGCCGTGGGTCGCAGGGTGCTGCGGACCAACGTTGAGGATCATCTCCTCGGTGCCGAAACGGCGCTCGGACTCCCCGAAGCTCTCTTCCGCGTCAAGCTGAGCGTGGCGCGCTATCTCGCTCGCGTCCACCGGCTCCGTCCTCGAGTCGCCTATCGCCATCAGCGACCGCCCCCGGCGGCGGCCTCTTCGGGATCCTTGGCCCCAGGCCACGGCTTGGTCATCCGGCTTGGAAGCCTGAACGACTTCCTTAGCGGCGTGCCTTCGAAGTCCTCGGGAAGGTAGAGGTGTACGAGCTTCGGGTGTCCCTTGAACGCGATCCCAAACATCTCCCACGTCTCACGCTCGTGCCAGATCGCGCCGGCGTAGACGTCCGTGACGGTCGGGCAGTTCGGATCGTCGAGCGGGACCGGTACGTGCACGGTTACCGAGATGACGTTGTCGGGTGAGTACACATGGATCAGGACTTCGAGCTCACCCGTGGCGGCATCGTCGCCCTCACCCATCTCGAACTCTGTCCGGTCGACCCCCGAGAGGAACGAGAAGAACCTGCACGACAGATCGTCCGTGTCCCGCAGCTTCGTCAACACCTCGACGATGTCGTCGCGAGAGCAGATCAAGTCCACCGCGTCGAAGTTCAGCTTCACATCCTGAGCGAGTGATCCGAGCGCGTTCTGGACGCGCCCGAGGGCATCCTCGGGAGTAACTCGAGGCACTAGATGCCCCCCGCGAGGCCGGGCTCGGGGATGTGCGGTATCTCGATCCGGTGGCCCTTCCACACCTCGGAGGGGTTCTCGTTCGTGATCTTCTCCTGGAGGCGGATGATGCCCTGGAGCAACGCCTCGGGGCGGGGAGGGCAGCCCGGCACGTAGACGTCCACCGGGATGATCTGATCGACGCCCTTCGTGACCGAGTAGGAGTCCCAGTACGGCCCGCCGCAGTTGGCGCACGAACCCATCGAGATCACGTACTTGGGCTCAGGCATCTGGTCGTAGACGCGCTTGATCGGGGCCGCCATCTTGTCGGTCACGGTGCCGGCCACGACGAGCAGGTCGGCCTGGCGAGGAGATGCCGGGAAGGGGATCACGCCGAAGCGGATCACGTCGAACTTGGTCGCCAGCGCCGCTCCCATCTCGATCCCACAGCAGGCGAGGCCGAACTGCATCATCCACAGTGAGTACTTGCGGCTCCAGTTGAGCGCCCAGGAAACACCTTTGGGGAGCTTGACCTTCTCGATCACTGCCATTCGAGCACGTCCTTCTTCGCGGCGTAGAGGAGGGCGATCGCAAGGATGCCGATGAAGATGACCATCTCAACGAACCCCTGGGTCCCAAGTCTCTGGAACACGATCGCCCACGGGAAGAGGAACACCGCCTCGACATCGAACACGACGAAGAGCAAGGCGAAGATGTAGTAGCGGACGTTGACCTGGGACCACCCCGAGCCGATCGGATCGATCCCGGACTCGTAGGTCGTGTACTTGTCGGTGGCGGGGACGTTGGGGGCGACCAACTTGGCGAGCGCCAGCGTCCCGAGGACGAGAACGACGCCCGCAAGAGCGAATATGCCGATCGTGACGTACTGGCCGAAATAGGTTCCGCCCTCAGGCACTTGTCGCTACCGCTCCCTGTCTTGACGCGTCGAGTTCCTCTGTCCGTCAGGGTCCCGGGGCCGGCATGAGGGGGACCCCGGAGACCCCCGCAAACGCCCTGGATACCGGGTGGAAACTATCATGCAGACGCCTGCGCCTCCTTTAGTTCGTTCGCTCGTGAACACCGGCGGCGGTCCTCCTCGACGAGGCAACCACCTGTCCTAGACGCCCCATTCGTTCCGCGACTTTTCTCGAATGTCATCGAGGAAGCATCCGGTGACGCCCCCCGCTGCGAACAGCCGCTAAACGGCCATGGTGGTCGTTCGTAGAACGGGAGGGTTTATGGACAACGGGAACTCGCGCTCGAAGCGCGGGCGGGTCATCGGGAGTGGCCTAACGGGTGTGGTGGCGCTGGTCGTCGCCGTCGCAGCCCTCGCTCCTTTGGTAAGCAGCGCATCGAGCCACAGGGAGGCCCCGCTGACGGCGGCCGATCCCCAGGTCGATGCTACCGACCTATACGCGTTCGTCAGTCCGGACGACCCGGACACGGTGACGTTCGTCAGCAACTGGATCCCATTCGAGGAACCGGCTGGAGGACCGAACTTCTATTCGTTCGCCGAAGGCGTCCGGTACGACGTCAACATCGACAACAACGGCGACGCCAAGGCAGACGTGATCTACCGCTGGAAGTTCAAGAACCACTACAGGAACCCCAACACGTTCCTGTACGCAACGGGCCCGGTCACCTCGCTCACGGACCCGGATCTGAACTTCTACCAGACCTACAACCTCTTCAAGAAGGTCGGCAAGAAGTCCACCAAGATCGTGTCCAACGCCGTGGTTGCGCCGAGCGACGTCGGGAAGGCCTCCATACCCGACTACAGCGTTCTGCGCGACGAGGCGATCGTCCCTGCCGGATCGGGAGCCACCAGCTTCGCCGGACAAACGAACGATCCGTTCTACCTGGACCTCCGGGTCTTCGACCTGCTGTACGGAGGGGACTTCTCCGAGGTTGGTGACGACACCCTCGCCGGGTTCAACACCAACACGATGGTCCTCCAGGTCCCCAAGACCGCGATCGCCAAGAACCGCAACGAGGCGGACAACCCGGTGGTCGGCACCTGGTCCACCGCGTCGCGGCGTAGCACCCGGGTCCAGACGGACACCGGCAAGCAGAAGTACAAGGGCGAGTGGGTCCAGCTGTCCCGTCTCGGGATGCCGCTGGTCAACGAGGTCGTAGTTCCGGTCGGTGCGAAGGACTACTTCAACGGCTCGAAGCCCAAGAAGGACGCTCAGTTCCTGGGTGCAGTGAACGACCCGGAGCTCGCACGCCTGATCGAAGCCGTCTACGGCATCCCTGCGCCGGACTCCGATCCGGACAAGGCCGGGATCCAGCGAGACGACCTCATCATGGTGTTCCTCACCGGCATCGACGGGCTGAACCAGCCTGCCGGAGTCAAGCCGGCCGAGATGCTGCGCCTCAACATGGGCATCGCGCCGTGTGAAGAGGGCAGTTGCGCCGAGTACTCGCGTCTCGGAGTGATCGGTGGAGACAACGCCGGCTTCCCGAA
>JBKJZQ010000227.1:0-25679 GCA_046715095.1 Actinomycetota bacterium
CATCGGGCTCGACACGGTCAATCCCGGCGGTTACTCAGAGGGAAGCGTCGGCGCCGCGCAGCTGGCGTGGCTCGAAGCTCGTCTGCAGGAGGTCTCGTCCCGGTACCTCGATACCGCGGGCGAAGAGATCACCCAGGATGTCGAGAACAAGCTCGTCATCCTCTTCTCCCATCACGGCATCCGCTCTCTCACGAACCCTTTTTCGGCGCCGGATCCGGTCGATCCAACCGAGAACGATCTCCCTCGTGTGCTGGGGGACGAGGTCGAAGCCCTCGTACATCGCTTCCCCAATGTCATCGCGTGGGTCAGTGGACACACCCACGAGAACTTCATACAGGCGCGCCCGGCCCTTAGTGGGTCGAGCGGGTTCTGGGACATCGGGACCGCGGCGCACATCGACTGGTCGTGCCAGTCCCGGTTGATCGAGGTGTTCGACAACCGCGACGGAACCCTGTCGATCTTCTGCACGATGGTCGATCACGCGGGTCATCCGGTCCCGGGCGGACAAGGCCGGGTCCTCAACCTCGCCTCGATCGCGCGGGAGCTCGCCGCCAACGACTTCCAGTACGGCTTCGCCTCCAAGGGACGAGGTCGCGACGAAGACCGCAACGTCGAGCTCGTGATCGCCGCGCCCTTCAAGGTCCGTTCGGCCTAAAGCCCTGACTCACCCGTCGAGCACTCTTCTTTTCCTCTGATCCAACACCTGAGGTTGATTCAGAGAAAAAGAAGTGAAGCCTCCTCGGGTCAGATGACGTTCAGCTCGGGGTGGAGGTCTCCCGAGAGGAAGCGCTCGTAGGCGAACTCGCTCACGTCGACGGTCTCGGGGGCCCCCTTCAGGATCTCCTCGGCCATGAGCAGCCCGCAGATCGGTCCGTGCATGAACCCATGACCAGAGAACCCGGCCATGACGTGGACGCCGGTGACCTGGGGGACGGGACCGAAGATCGGATGCGCGTCCGGGGTGATCTCGTAGAGGCCCGCCCAGTGGGACAGGACGCCGGCGTTCTCCAGGAGCGGGAGCCTCTCCATCGCCTCGGCCAGGTGAACCATCTCCCACTCCGGGTCGACGTCGAAGTGGTACCCGGGGGGTTCCTCGGGATTCGATTTCCCCGTGAGCACGCCAGGGCCCTCGGGATGGAAGTAGAGGGCCTCCTTCAGGAACAGCACGAACGGGAAGTGGCTCTGGAGCCCCGGCGTCGCGGTCGTCACCACGATCTGCCGGCGGACGGGCTCGATGGGGATATCGGCGCCCAGCATCTGCCCCAGTCCCGGGGTCCACGCGCCGGTGGCGAG
The DNA here is from genome assembly GCA_046715095.1 of Actinomycetota bacterium. GTDB lineage: Bacteria > Actinomycetota > CADDZG01 > CADDZG01 > WHSQ01 > WHTI01. The sequence goes on from JBKJZQ010000227.1 coordinate 1,294, forward strand.
CACGACGGTACCGGTGGCGATGTCTCCGGCGGTCGTGCGGACCTTGCTCACGCGCTCGCCGGACAGCTCGAACCCGGTCACCTCGACGCCTGTGGTGATCGTTGCGTCCAGCGCCCGTGCGCCCTTCGCGTACCCCTGGACGACGCTGTTGGGATCGCAGAGGCCGTCTCGTTCGTTGAAGCTTCCCGCCAGCACACCGTCGATGTTCACCTGCGGTATCAGGCCGGCGAGGTCCTCGGGGGCCAGCCATTCGGTGTCCACGCCGAGCTCGTGCTGGAGGGCGACCGCCGCGCGCTGGCCGGGGATGTCTCGCTCGTCGGTCATCAGGAAGAGGTAGCCGGTGAAGCGGAGACCGATCTCGTGGCCGGGTTCCTCGGCGAACTCCTCGAGCATCCTGATGCTCTCGATGGAGAGCTTGACGTTGGTGGCCGAGGAGAACTGGTGCCTGATCCCACCGGCGCACTGTCCCGTGGACATCGCCCCGAGCGTGTCCTCCTTCTCGAGCAGGACGACCTCGGTCATCCCCATCTTCGCGAGGTGGTAGGCGGTGCTGGCACCCATGACGCCCCCACCTACGACGACCGCGTCCGCGCTCTTCGGGAACTCTTTCATCAACTGATACTAGAAGAGGTTCTTTACTCGGTCGTCTGGAGGGTGACCGTGCAGAACGCGAGCCCGCGTTTCTCCAGGTATCGCTGGTGGTAGTCCTCGGCCGGATAGAACGCGGACGCCTCGGTGACCTCGGTGACGATCGGACGGCTGAACCGGTCCTGGGCACGTTCCTTCGAGGCCCGCGCGGCCTTTTCTTGTTCGGGACAGTGGAAGAAGATCGCCGACCGGTACTGGGTCCCGACGTCCGGGCCCTGGCGGTTGAGCTGGGTCGGGTCGTGGGCCGTCCAGAAGAGATCGAGAAGGTCGTCGTAGGCGACGACGTCTGGGTCGAACTCGACCTGAACGACCTCCGCATGCCCGGTGCTACCGGTGCAGACCTGCTCGTAGCTGGGGTGCTGGAGCGTCCCGCCGAGGTATCCGACCGTGGACCTGGTGACGCCGTCGATCTTCCGGAGATCGGCCTCCACACCCCAGAAACAGCCGGCCCCGAATGTTGCCTTCTCCATCGAAAAGTCCTCCTTGGTATCTCTTGAAAAGCGTATCGGGTTCCGCCCGTTATCTTTCCCTGACGCTTCCGAGAGAGGAACCCGTGGCTCACGCTCTGTTCGACAAAGAGGAACTCCAGGGGAGGGAGGGATATTTCCTCATCACGTCTTTGGTCGTCCCACGTCCGATCGCGTGGGTATCGAGCCTCGCGGCCGACGGGACCCTGAACCTTGCCCCCCACAGCTACTTCAACGTCATCTCGAGCGGGCCCCTGATCGTGCACTTCACTTCAACGGGCATCAAGGACAGCCTCACGAACGTGGAAGCGACAGGCGAGTTCGTGATCAACATCGTGAACGAAGAGATGATGGAGCAGATGAACGTCACCGCGGCCAACTTCCCTCCCGAGGAGAACGAGTTCGAGTGGGCCGGCGTCGAGACCGCGCCATCTGTCTACGTAGCCCCGCCGCGCGTCGCCCGCGCTCCGGCTGCGCTCGAGTGCAAATTGAACCAGATCGTATCGCTGGGTAACGGGCACATGGTCTTCGGCGATGTGGTGGCCATCCACGTAGACGAGGAGGTCATGCTCGAGGGGCGGGTCGAGGCCGACCTCCTCAAGCCCCTGGGTCGTCTCGGCGGGTCTAACTACGCCACCGTTGCCGGACACACACTTCGGCTCGCCCGTCCTACGTGGGACGACATGAAGGAGCGCGGCAAGCTGTAACTCGTCAGATCGCAGGTCTTACAGCTCGTGGGCGATGAAGTCCTCGAGCTGGCGCAGGTTGCGGATCTCGACCATTCTGTCGACGTGGGCCGCGTATTCGATCGCCGCCGAATCTCCCGTGTCCCAATCGGAGATCGGCTCGGGGTTCAGCCAGTAGACGCGCCGGGCGCGCCGGGCGATCTCCTCGAGCGCCCAGTCCTTGCGGGCGCGGTAGTTGTTGCGCGCGTCCCCCAGGATCAGAACCGTCGACTTCGGCCCGAGGTCCTTCCCGTAGTTCTTGAGGAACTTCTCGAGCGAGGTTCCGTAGTCCGAGTGCCCATCGAGCCACGTCACGCTCGCTTCCGAGTTCATGCGCTCGACCGCGGTCACGAAGTCCTCGTGCTCGAAGAGACTCGTCACCTCGTCGATCGTGTCTATGAATGCGAACGAGCGAACCCTCGAGAACTGAGCCGAGAGCGCATGGACCAGCATCAGTGCGAACCGCGCGAACCGGGACACGGACCCCGAGATGTCGCACAGCACGAAGAGCTCCGGTCGGTGCGGGGCGCGGTGCCGGAATACGGTGTCGAACGGGACGCCTCCGGTCGATAGCGAGCGTCTCACGGTTCTGCGCATGTCGAGGCCCCCGCGGTTCGCCCGCCTCCTCTTCATCGCGACCCTCGACGCAAGCCTTCGCGCCAGGGGCCTGATGGCCCGCCTCAGTTCCTTGATCTCTTCCGAGCTGGCCGATAGGAAGTCGAGGTCCTCCGGCCGCGGCCGCACCGCGTAGCGCGCCACGGCCTCGGCGCCCCTCGACTCCGCCACCCTGCGGCGCGTGTCCCGAAGTACCGCAGCGCGGAAGCGTTCGAGCCGGGCGGCGAACTCCTCGCGGCGGAGCCGTTCCTCGAGTGGGGAGCCCCCTTCTGTTTCGGCCCGGCGCAACGCCCGGCCCAGGACGAGGTTCAGTTCCATCGCCTGGAGTACCTGGTACTGAGAGAACCAGTCTCCGGTGGGCGACGAACGGACCCGCCCCAATGCGGCCACCGCGCGCCGTGCAAGCTCGTCGATCGCGGCGTCGTCTCCGGCCACGAGTGTCTCGGTGAGCTCGTCCATCAGCTCGTCGCCGGTGGCTTCGGGATCTCCGGCGTCCCGTTCCTCGAAGGCCGCTGGCCCCCGCCCGGTACCGAGATAGAGCTCGAAGAGCGTGTCGAAGATCGGGCGGTGGGACCTACTCTTGACCATCGTGGAGGCGAGCGCGGACCTCACTGCGGTCTTGTTGTCGAAGGAGATGTGCTCGAGCGCGTTCAGGGCGTCGATGTTCTCGCTGACCGAGACGGGGATCCCGGCCGCCCGCATCGCGCTCTCGAACTCGAGCAGCCTCGGGAGCATTAGTGCACCACGCGGTGGTGCACTAGTTGTCCTTGGCGTTGAGCCTCAGGTGTCCGGCGGCGCGCTCCAGGTCCGTCCTGAACTTCAGCAGCACGGGAAGCGTCTGGCGGACGGTTTCGTCGTCGAGCGTGTCGATGTTGAGCGCGAGCAAAGTACGCGACCAGTCCAAGGTTTCGGAGATCGATGGGGACTTCTTGAGATCGAGTTCCCGGATGCTGCGAACGAGCCTCACCACCTGCTCCGCAAGGGTCTCGGCGATGGCCGGCACGCGCTCGAGCACGATCGCCTTCTCACGTGCTGCATCGGGATAGTCCATGTAGAGGTAGAGGCAGCGCCGCTTCAGTGCTTCGGACAGCTCGCGGTCGTTGTTCGAGGTGAGTACGACGAACGGCGGTTGCGTGGCGACGATCGTGCCCATCTCGGGGATCGACACCTGCCAGTCGGAGAGCACCTCGAGCAAGAGAGCCTCGGCTTCGATGTCGAGCTTGTCGACCTCGTCGATCAGCAGCACCACCGGTTCAACCGAGCGCAACGCTTTGAGGACGGGCCTCTCGAGGAGGAACGGTTCGGAGAAGATGTCTTCTTCGATCTCCTCCCAGCTCTCGTCGTTCTGTGCCTGGATCCGGAGCAGCTGCTTCTTGTAGTTCCATTCGTAGAGCGTCTTGGTCTCGTCGACGCCCTCGTAGCACTGGAGCCTGATCAGCTCGAGCCCGAGGGTCGACGCGAGCGCCTTGGCCAGCTCGGTCTTGCCCACGCCGGCCGGCCCCTCGACGAGGAGCGGTTTCTGCAGGCGGTCGGCGATGTGGACCACGGTCGAGATCTCGGGCCCGGCGAGGTAGCCGGTCTCCGCCAGCCTGCGGGTGACCTCTTCGGCACCGGAGAACCTGTGGGAGGGCTTCATGGCCCGGCATCCTATGCGGCAGGGTCGGGTGAGGATGATCGGGCCGCGGCTCTCACTATGGTTGACTCGCGGGCATGAGTGTTGAACCGGGCACGTCGCCGACCCACAACATTGCGTCTCGACGAATCGTAGAACAAGAGGTCGTGAACCAGGCGCCTCCCCTTGAGGGCTACAACGTCTTTCTCGAGAATCGCCCGCTGGTCGAAGCGGTAGCCCGCGAAGGGGGCGACTGGGGCCGGGAGCGTCTCACCGCGTTCGGAGAGCTCTGCGGCGGCGAGGCCCTCGAGTGGGGCAGGCTCGCCAACGAGAACCCCCCGGTCCTTCACACCCACGACCGGGTGGGTCACCGGATCGACGAGGTCGAGTTCCATCCCGCGTGGCACAACCTGCTCGAGATGGCGGTGGGTCACGCGGTTCACTCGCTTCCCTGGAGGGAACCTCGGCCCGGCGCGCACGTCGTGCGCGGTGCGTTGATGATCTCGCTGAGCCAGGCTGAAGCGGGGGTTGGATGCCCGGTCTCGATGACCTACGCGGCCGTGCCGGTCGTCAGACGGCAGCCGGAGGTCGCGGCGGAATGGGAGGCCAAGCTCATCTCTACCGACTACGACTTCGGCCTCGCGCCGGTGGCCGAAAAAGCCGGCGTCCTGTGCGGCATGGCTATGACTGAGAAGCAGGGAGGGTCGGACGTCCGGGCCAACACGACCACCGCGACGCCGGTAGGAGGAGGTGGTCCCGGCTCCGAGTACCTGATCACCGGGCACAAATGGTTCGTTTCAGCGCCGATGTGCGACGCGTTCCTCGTTCTGGCTCAGACCGAGACCGGACTGTCGTGTTTCTTCATGCCGCGCGTGACGCCGGACGGGAAGCGGAACACCTTCTACATCCAACGCCTCAAGGACAAGCTCGGGAACCGCTCGAACGCATCGAGCGAGGTTGAGTTCCTGGGGGCCTGGGCCCGGATGATCGGCGAGGAGGGTCGTGGGGTCGCCACGATCATCGAGATGGTGAACCACACACGCCTCGACTGCACCCTTGGTTCCGCCGCGCTGATGAGACACGGGATCGCGCAGGCGAGCCACCATGCGGCCCATCGCAGCGCCTTCGGCCGGCCCTTGATCGATCAACCCCTGATGCAGAACGTCCTGGCCGACCTCGCGATCGAGTCCGAGGCCGCGACGGTCGTCGCGATGCGCCTGGCGCGCGCCTTCGATGCCCCAGGTGACGAGAGCGAGGTGCTCTTCAAGCGGCTCGCCACCGCGGTGTCCAAGTACTGGATCTGCAAGACCGGGGTCGCTCATGCCGGGGAGGCCCTCGAGGTCTTCGGAGGAAACGGTTTCGTCGAAGAGGCGCCGATGGCCCGCGCCTACCGGGAAGCTCCGGTCAACTCGACCTGGGAGGGCTCCGGGAACGTCATCTGCCTCGACGTCCTCCGCGCGCTGGCCCGGTCCCCCCAGAGCCTCGAAGTCTTCTTCGAGGAGGTCTCCATGGCCGCGGGAGGAGACGAGCGCCTCGATCGCTTCGTCGTGCAGCTGAAAGACGAACTGTCGGATGTGACCGACATCGAAGTGCGCGCCCGCCTGATCGTCGAGAAACTCGCCCTCGCCCTGCAGGCGTCGCTGCTCATCGCACACGGCGACGTGAGCGCGGCCGAGGCATTCTGCGCCACGCGATTGTCCGGGGGAGGCGGCCGCGCCTACGGGACCCTGCCTCCGGGCACGGACTTCAAGGCGATCATCGAACGGCACCGGCCCCAGGTTTGATGGCGGCCTCCGACACCGAGGCCATCGTCACCACCGGTCTCACCAAGTTCTATGGGAAGAACCGTGGGATCGAAGACGTCTCGTTCCATGTCGCCAAGGGCGAGGTGTTCGGCTTCCTGGGACCCAACGGAGCCGGCAAGTCGACGACGATCAGGTTGTTGTTGGATCTCATCCGCCCGAGTAGGGGAGCCGCCCAGATCTTCGGTCGGGACACCCACGCGGACAGCGTCGCTATACGCCGGTCGCTCGGTTACCTGCCGGGTGAGCCCGCGTGGAACGCGGACCTCACCGGCGCCGAGCTCCTCGATTTCTATGCCGGGTTGCGCGACCGTCACGACCGGTCGTATCGCAATGGGCTTGCCGAGCGTCTCGATCTCGATCTGAGCCGGCGCATCGGCCAGCTGTCGAGGGGTAACAAACAGAAGGTGGCGCTCATCCAGGCCCTGATGCACAAGCCTGACCTGGTCGTCCTCGACGAGCCGACGAGTGGGCTGGATCCCCTGGTGCAGCACGAAGTACTTCTGGTGCTCCGGGAATCGGCGGCCGAAGGGCGCACCGTGTTCCTGTCGTCCCACGTGCTGTCCGAGGTCGAGCACGTCGCGGATCGTGTCGGGATCATCCGGGAGGGCCGGCTGGCCGTGGTCGAGACGATCGAACGGCTAAAATCGCGCGCTCTTCGGAGTATCGACGTCCGTTTCGGCAGGGCGGTTCCCGCCGGGGCGTTCGAGGGACTGCCCGGGGTCAAGGAGGCCACGGTTCGTGAGAACTTCGCACACTTCATGGTCGAAGGAACGATCGACGCCCTGGTCAAGGCGGCGGCTCAGTTCGAGGTGCTGGACATCGTGAGCGAAGAAGCCGACCTCGAGGAGATCTTCCTCACCTACTACAGGGGTGATGAAGTTGATGCTTAGGATCGCGTGGCAGACGATCAAGGAACAGCGGAAAGCGTTCTTCGGTTGGAGCATCGGAGTGCTCGCCCTGGTGCTGCTCACCGTCCTCTTCTATCCGTCGATCAAGGGACAGCAGGAGTTCAACGACCTCACGAAGGACATGCCCGATGCGGTGAAGGCGCTGATGGGTGGTAACGATCTGATCTCGCCGGCCGGGTATCTCAACAGTCAGTTGTTCCAGACCATGCTCCCGGCGCTGTTCCTCATCTTCGCCATCGGACGCGGCACCGAATGGATCGCCGGCGAGGAGAAGAAGGGGACCCTCGAGATGCTGTTGGCGAATCCGGTGTCGCGGGCTCGGGTAGTCGGGGAGCGAAGCGCGGCGCTGGCGGTCATGGTGATGCTGCTCGGCGCGGTCCTCTTCGCCGGGTTGGCCGGTGGCGCGGCCGTGATCAGCATGGAGATAGGGATCTACGACCTGTTGGCCGCGTGTCTGGCCCTGGTGTTGCTCGGGATCGCGTTCGGTGAGATCGGCCTTTTGCTGGGGGCTTTCACCGGTAAGAAGGGTCTCAGCGTGGGGATCGCGGCGGCCGTGGCGGTCGCCGGGTTCTTGCTCGCGGCCCTGGCGCCGGTCGTCGACTTCCTCGAACCGTTCGAGAAGTTCTCGCCCTTCTACTATTACTCCGGCACCAGCCCTCTGCTCCACGGCATCGACATCCTCCACTCCCTGGTGCTGATAGCGATAGCGCTGGCCGCGACCGCGGCCGCTGCGGCCGGGTTCGAGAGGCGGGACCTAGCCACCTGATGAAGGTGCGTAGACTTCTTTAGGTGATTTCCTCCGCAGGGTCATGGCGGCCAGGCCGGAGAGGATCAGAGCGACCCCGATCAGTTGGGTCACCGAGGGGTCCTCGTTGAACATGATGATGCCGAGAGCGACGGAGCCGACCGGCTGGAGGGTCAACACGACCGAGGTGACTGCGGCCGGCAAACGGGGGAGCGACATCGAGATCAGCACCCACCCGGCGACCTGGGAGCTGAGCGCGAGCGTGACCAGCCACCCGTGCGCCGGCCACGAAAGTCCGACGTCGAGATCCCCGATCACCGCCCCGATCACCGCCACGACCACTGCGGAAGCCAGGGTCGCGTCGAACAGGGGCCCCACCGGCCGCCTGATGTCTTTGTTACTGCTTCTGAGGATCAGGAGGAAGACGGAGTAGGACAGCCCCGTCAAGGCTCCGAACACGACCCCCATGGCGGGGTTGCTCCCGTAAGCACCCGCACCCAATGCCCCGGAGATCAGTACGACTCCGATCAGGGAAAGAGGAACGGCGACCAGCGCGCGTCCTCCGGGATGTTCCTTCAGGATCACCCACGCCAGAAGGGCGACGAACACCACCTGGATGTTGCCGAGCACGGTGGCGAGACCGGCGCCGACCTCCTTGATCGCGTGATGCCAGAAGATCAGATCGAGGGCGAGCAAGATGCCGGCGATCCACGCCAGTCTCCGCTGTCCGATCGGGCGCGGTCCGAACCTCTTTCGTTCGTGCGCGGCGAGAAGCCCCAGAGCAGGAAGCGCGTATGCGCACCGGAAGAACGCCGCGGTCGCGGGCGTGACGGCGGCGAGCTTCACGAGGGGGGCCGAGAACGCGATGATCAGGGCGCCGAGGGCGCCGGTGATCAGTGGATGCCGGGTCATCCCTTGGATTTCCCGATGATGTCCTCGGAGAAACGGCCGAGGCCTTCCTTCAGGCCCTCGAGATCCCATGCGGGCGGGGGGATGACGATGCGAGAGACCCCCATGCCGGCGAACCTCTTGACGCCCTCGGTGTCGAGCACGCCGCCACAGGTGATCTCGATCGCGGAGGGATCGCGCCCGGCCTCGTTCGCCGCCGCGCTCATCTCCGAGATGAGGGGCTCGAGCTTCTCGGGGGTTGTCAGCGCGGGGAAGAACCCGTCGCCCAGTCGACCCGCCCGCCGCGCCGAGCCGAGGCTGTGGCCGCCGATCACGATGGGGACGCCATTCGGGGATACCGGCTTCGGATACGACTTGGCTTTCTCGAACGACACGAAGCGTCCATCGAAGCTGGGCTCCGGTTCGCTCCATAGGACGCGCAGCGCCGCGATGTACTCGTCGGTGCGGTGACCGCGCTCCTCGAAGGGGACGCCCAGGGCATCGAACTCCTCCTTGAGCCAACCGACGCCGACGCCGAGTTGGAAGCGACCGTTCGATAGCACGTCGAGCGTTGCCGCCTCCTTCGCGAGGATCAGCGGGTTCCGCTGCGGAAGGATCAGGATGCCGGTGCCCAACACCAACGTCTTCGTATGCGCGGCCACGAACGACAGCCACACCATGGGATCGGGGATCGGCACATCTTCACCGCCGGGCATCCGGCCGCTGCGAGAGTATGGGTAGGCCGAACCGTGATCGGCCGGGACGACGACGTGCTCGACCGTCCATATGGACTCGAAGCCGTTCTCCTCGGCGAGCCGGGCGAGACCGGCGGCATGTTCGGGCAACGTTGCAGGCCCGGAGTTGGCGAAGACGATCCCGAATTTCACTCCGGCAGTGTAGTCGTGGGCCGCCCGGGGGTCGGTCTATGAACGCTCGTATGATGCAGCCCAATGAAGGTCGAGATCATCTACTCCGTTGTCTTCTTCGCGGGTCTGATCAGGACGCTCTCGTTGCTCCTCGCGCCGGCGGCAGCGCGCTCGCCCGGTGGCGCTCGCCCGAAGCGGGGTGGTCAGGTCGCCGGTATCGCCCTCGCCGGTGGCGGGGCCGGTGGCCTCTTTGCCGTCCTCGTGCTCGAAGTGAGCCCGTGGAGCTCGCTCATCGCCGCGGCGGGTTGGTTCGCCTTGATCGGCCTCCTTGCCCGCTGGGGTCTGGTGACCATCGAACGGTCGGACGAGCGCGAGACTTTCGAGCGGGCCAAGCTGGTCGGCCTGACGGCGATCGTCTCGGCCGGCATCCAGGCGGGTAGGGTCGGCCGTGTGATGGTGCAGTACGCGGGCATGACCAGATCGCTCGATGCTTCAAGTGATGAAGACATCGAACGGGAGGCGGAAGTCGTGATCGACGATGTCGTCGGCGGCGAGCTGCGTGTCTCGAGGAAGATCGCCAAAGGGGAGAGGAGATCTCGAAATGACTTCTAGATCGGAACGTACCGAGGTCATCTCCTACAGCCGCCTCTACCGGTTGTGGGAGGAGAACTCGTGGAGCGCCACCGGGCTCGATTTCTCGACCGACGCGAAGCATTGGGACGAGAAGCTGACCGACAGGCAGCGAGAGGCGGCGTTGTGGAACTACGCGATGTTCCTCCTCGGCGAGGAGGCCGTGGCTAGAACCCTGACCCCCGTCCTCGACGCCGCTCCCACGCACGAGCAGAAGATCTTTCTCACCACCCAGATCGTCGACGAAGCGAGACACCACGTCTTTTTCGATCGCTTCATGCGCGAGGTCGCCGGCCAGGGGACCGACATCGAGTCGACGTTGTCGGCCGTCGACGGTCTCGTCACGTCGGGATTCCGCCAGGTCTTCAACGAGCTCGACCGCGTCTCGGATGCCTTGAGGAAGAAGCCGGACGACCGGGCGCTCCTCGCGCAGACGGTTGCGCTCTATCACGTGGTCGTCGAGGGCCTCCTGGCGATCCCCGGGCAACACTTCATCCAGCGTTACGTCGAGAAGATGGAGATCCTGCCGGCGTTCTCGGAGGGGATCACGAACGTGTCCCGGGACGAATCGCGCCACGTCGCGTTCGGTATCGCGTTTCTGGGAGAACTCGTCCGCTCATCGACCGACTGCCGCGACGCGGCGATCGAGATGTTCGATCGTGTCTTGCCGTGGGCGATCGGGGTGTTCATCCCCCCGAACCTCGATCCGTCGTACGCCGAGTGTTTCGATTTCACGCTCGAAGAGATCTACGCATTCGCGCTCCGTTCGTTCGAGACGAAGCTGAACCGGATCGGGATCGATCCGAGCGAGATAGCCCTTCTTGCTCGGGATAACGTCGACTATCCCTATGACGAGCGAGCCCGGCGGGCGTGGGTGCTGATCCGTGCAGGGATCATCGGCGACGAGCAGCGTGAGCCCGAGGTCAGCCCCGAAGCCCTCGAGATCCTGTTCGAAGGGCTCACGCGCATGGTCGATCTCGATGTTGCCAGGGCGCTAGGAGGTCCGATCGAGTTCGATCTCACCGATGCCGGGACCTGGCATGTCGAGGTGACCAACGGGCACGCCGAGGCCCACCCCGGTCCGGCCGGCAAGCCGGCGCTGACGTTGCAGTCCACGGTCGCCGATTGGGCGAAGATCTCAGTGAGCCGCATGGATCCGCGCATCGCGCTCTTGACTCGGAAGCTGAAGGTTCACGGCTCGATCTCGTCGCGGGCCAAGCTACCGAAGCTGTTTACATTCTGAGATCGGAGGACTCGGTTGCCGGTGGTTGAGGTCACGTACTCGGGTCACCGCGCGGACCTTGTCCTCAAGCGTCCCGAGGTCCTCAACGCGATGAACTGGGACATCTTCGAAGGCCTGGCCGCTGCGGCCGACGAGATCGCGGCACAGGGTGAGGTGCGCGTGGTCGTGGTCTCCGGCGAGGGTCGATCTTTCTGTAGCGGGATCGATACGGGTTCCTTCGGCTCACTGGCGGGGGATCCCGACGAGATGATCGCGGTGGCGCAGTCGGGGTTCCGGCGGCTCGCGTCGCTGGCGATGCCGACGATCGCCCGCGTGCATGGACACGCCCTGGGGGCCGGTCTTCAGCTTGCCCTCGCTTGCGATCTGAGGGTCGTCGCCGAGGACGCGTCGCTGGGGATCCTCGAACGACGCTTCGCCCTCGTGCCGGATCTCGGCGGAACCCAGAGGCTCCCTCTGCTCGTCGGCCCCGCGGTCGCGAAGAAGATGATCTGGCTCGGCGAACGGATCGATGGGACGGAGGCCTACCGCCGTCGTCTGGCCGAGGTCGTGGTGCCCGCGGACGATCTCGAGCGCGCGACGAACGAGCTCGCCGAAGGGATCGCCTCGGGCCCCCCGCTCACCGCGGGCAAGGTCAAGGAGCTCGTCGACATCGCCGGCCGGGTCTCGCTCGACGAGGGCATGGACGGCGAAGCCCGGGCTCAGAAAGAGATGTTTGCTAGTTCAGACTTCTCGGAGGCCATCTCTGCGTTCATGGAAAAACGCGACCCGAACTACAAGGGGTCGTAAGCCTGCCTAGGGAGCGACCGGCTCCACCTGGCTGGCGCACGCCCTGCAGCGCGTCGCGGTGATCGGTATCGCTGTCTTGCAGTAGGGGCACTCCCTCGTCGTAGGCGGAGTCTCGGGAGCACCCTTGGGACGAAGCGCTCTGTTGGCCACCTTCACCACGAAGAACAGCACCACGGCGACGAGCAGGAAATTGACGACCGCGATCAGGAATGCCCCGTACCTGATCGATGCGTCCCCCAACCCGAAGGAAAGCTTGGCGAAGTTCGGTTGTCCGAAGATCCCGGCGATGATCTGCATCAGGACGTCGTTGGTGAGCGACTGCACGATCGTGTTGAAGGCCAGACCGAGGATGACCGCCACGGCCAGCTCGACGACGTCGCCCTTGAAGGCGAATGCTTTGAACTCGGCCAGGAAATTCTTCGTCACTGCCCCCTCGGTGTCCGGGATACGACTTGTGCCGTATCAGGTAGGGCTCCATCCTCTTCTATCCTCGGGCCCATGATCACCGTCACCGGCCTCACCAAGGGTTTCGGCGCCCGCGACCTCTTCTCAGGCGCCGAGCTCTTCGTCGCGGCCCGGGACCGGGTGGCGATCGTCGGGCCCAACGGGACCGGGAAGACCACCCTGCTCGAGATGATCGCGGGTCAGCAGGCCCCCGACGAGGGCCGCGTGAAGGTCCTGGCCGGAGCGATCGTCGGCTACCTCGAACAGGAGACCGATGCGCTCAGGGGTCGCTCGGTGCTCGCCGAGGTCTTAAGCGTCGGTTCCGAGGCGACCCAGGCAGGCCACCGCCTCGAGGTCCTCGCGCATGAGATCGCCGAGACCGAAGCGGGCCCCGCACAGGACGGCCTCGTCGAGGAGTACGGCCGCCTGCAGCACCGGTTCGAGTCGCTGGGCGGCTATTCCCTCGAGGCCGAGGCGAAGCGGATCATGGCCGGGCTCGGCTTCACCGACGCGGACCACGACCGTCCCACCGACGCGCTCTCCGGTGGCTGGCTTATGCGAGTTGCGCTCGCCAAGCTGCTGCTGTCCGGGCCCGACATCCTGATGCTCGACGAGCCGACCAACCATCTCGACGTCAACTCGGTCGAGTGGCTCGAAGGGTTCCTCAAGGGCTACGAGGGCTGCGTGCTGCTCATCTCGCACGACCGCGACTTCATCGAGGGCATCGCGACGCGAGTCGTCGAGATCGACGGCGCCAAGCTCGTGTCTTACACCGGCGGGTACGGCGATTTCGTGGAGCAACGGGCGCTGCGGATGGAGCAGGCCGCGGCCGAGAATCGCAACAAGTCCCGCAAGGTCGCCGAGACCCAGGCCTTCATCGACCGGTTCCGCTACAAGGCGTCCAAGGCGAAGCAGGTGCAGAGCCGCATCAAGATGCTCGAGCGCATGGACCCCGGGAGCGACGGGCCCGGGCGCGCTCGCAAGGCGATGGGTCTCAGGTTCCCTCAGCCCCCTCGCTCCGGACGCGACGCCGTCGTCCTCGACGACATCTCGTTCTCTTACTCACCCGGAGCGCCGCTCGTCTACGAGCATCTCGATCTCGTCATCGAGCGCGGCCAGAAGGTGGCGCTTGTCGGTCCCAACGGTGCCGGGAAGTCCACGCTCCTGAAGCTCGTGGCCGGGGTGCTCGAACCGGCCGCCGGCGAACGCCGCCTCGGTCACAACGTCGAGCTCTCCTATTTCGCCCAGCACCAGATCGAAGCTCTCGATCCCAACAACCGGGTGATCGAGGAGCTCTCCCGTGCGATCCCCCGGAACGTCGAGGTCAAGCCCCGCGACCTCCTCGGACGGTTCCTGTTCTCGGGCGACGACGCCGACAAGAAGGTGGCGGTCCTCTCCGGCGGTGAGCGGACCCGGCTTGCGCTGGCGAAGATGCTCGTGACCCCGGCGAACATGCTCTGCCTCGACGAGCCGACCAACCACCTCGACATCCAGAGCCGGGACGTGCTCGAGGACGCCCTGGTCGAGTACTCGGGCTCGATGCTGTTGATCACCCACGACCGTCACCTGATCCGCTCGGTGGCGGATCTCATCGTCGAGGTCGTCGCCGGTCGGGTGACCGTGCACCACAGCGGCTACGAGGAATACCTGCGCACCCGGGAAGCGGAGCCCGAGGAGATCGCGTCCAGCCCCGCCCCAGAGGCCGATGAGCCGGTGCTGTCCGCCAAGGAGAGGAGGCGGATCGCGGCAGAGCAGCGGGCCAAGACCAAGGACGTCCGTGACCGCATCGCCGGGATCGAGGCCAAGCTCGACCGGTTGACGGCCGAACAGACTCGCATCGAAGGGGTTCTCGGAGATTCCGACGCGTACACCCGGGGCGAAGACATCGGAGCCCTCAGCCGGGACTACGAGCGCGCCAAGAAACGCATATTGAGCCTCGAAGCAGAATGGGAAGCAGCGACCGCCCAACTCGAATCCGCCAGCGACTGAACAAATCTTGGCGCTCGTGTCGCAGCACTTTCCTAGCGTTGAGTGATGAATCCGAAGAGGTTGTACGGACGTATCCTCCAAGGGGAGGTGGCCAATGTCCGTTTCGCTGACCTGGTCAGGCTGTTGGAGGCTCTCGATTACGAGTTGCGGAGGGTCCAGGGCGATCACCATCTCTTCAAGCACCCGGGCATCGATAGGAAGCTCAACCTGCAGCCAGACCGTAGCGGCGACGCGAAGAGCTACCAGATACGGCAGGTTGGGAACGCCGGCAGGAAGTACGATCTAAGGCTGGAGGACTGAATGCGCGATTACGCCATCAACGTGTACTGGTCCGATGAGGATGCCTGTTACATCGCAACCATCCCTGACCTTGAGGGATGTTCCGCCTTCGGAGATACGCCCGAGAGCGCGGTGCACGAGGTCGAAGTGGCCAAGAAACTGTGGCTTGAGATCGCCCGGGAAGACGGTGAGGAGATCCCCGAGCCCCGATACCTACCCCCGGAGGCGCAGCGGACCGCGGCAGGCTAGCCTGAGAAGACCTACTCGAGTTGCTAACGACCGATGAGCCGATCACGGACTCAAGGATTACTCGAGCAGGGTGGTGTGGGGGTGGTGCACATTGCCCTCGGGGGGCGGGACCCTGAGGAGCAGCAGGGTCGCAACCACGCAGCATCCCGCGGCGGCCCATCCCGACGCCGCGATCCCGCCGGTGGAATAGATCGGTTGCGCGATAAGGGCACCGACGACGCGGCCGAGACAGAAGAGGACCGCGAGGAGTGACAGGAGGCGGTCGCGCGATTCGGTGGCGAGCTCGCTCACGAGTGGGATGGTGGCGACGATCGTGACCTCGAACGATAGGAGCCAGGCGACGACCACGACGACCGCAAGCGCGATCGACCCGCCGACGATCCCCAGCGCACCGTAGGCCGTGACCGACAACAGAAGTCCCAGGAGGATCATCCGGTGGGGCCCGATCCGGTCGCCGACCCAGGTGACCAGTCCCTCTCCGATCATCTCGGCGGTGACGACGACGATCGTGAACAATCCGATGGCGGCGACCGAGAGTCCGAAGGAGTCCTCGAGCCACTGGCCGTAGACGATGAAGACGATCTCGGCGGCCACGCTGAAGAGGAACGTGAGCGCGAGCATCGTGACCCGCGGTGCGGTCATCTTGAGCGGCTTCTTCGTCCGGTGGGGCGGGCGGTCGTCGTCGATCCCCACGAAGATCGCGATGGTCCCGGCAACGGCCATGACCGAGATCAGCACGAAGGGGGCCCGCCACGACGTCGCGGCGATCAGGAAACCGGAGACGGGCACGGTGACGAGGAGCGCTATGGACCAGGTCAGCTCCGTGATCCCGAGGATCCGGCCGCGGCTTTCGTACGGCACGCGGTCCCCGAACCATCCCTGCATCGGGACATCGAAGGCGGGCTTGGCCAGGCCTACGAGGACGATGCCGATCCCGGCGACCGCGAATCCCGGAGCGATGGCGGTCAGCGCCGTCCCCGCCGCTACCGCGCCTACGGCCCACGTCATCATCGACCTTCGACCGATCGTTTCGGCCGTACGAGCGGCCAGCGGCGCCGCGATGCCGCCGAAGTTACGGACCGCGATGAGGACGGAGAGCGTGGCTATCGACACTCCGAGGCCTCGTGAGATCGCCGGGAGGAAGGGATAGACGATGCGCAGACCCGCGTTGGCTGCGGTACGGGCGATCAGGACGGCGATAAGGGCGCGCCTGATCTGCGTGGAAACCGGTTGTGACATCCCGGCAGTTTAGATGTGGAGCCAGACGACGCCCATCGGCGGGAGGGTCACGACGGTGGAGTGGTCGAGGCCGTGCCACGGGAGTGGCTCGGCGGTGACGCCGCCCATGTTGCCGACGTTGGTTCCTCCGTAGATCCCGGCGTCGGTGTTGAGGACTTCCGCGTACTCTCCGGCGCGCGGAAGTCCGATGCGGTAGTCCTCGCGGGGAACCGGCGAGAAGTTGCACGCGCATACGAGGTGATGCTCGCCCGACCCGTCGGTGCGGAAGAACGTCAAGACGTTGTTGTCGGCATCGTTCGGATCGATCCAGCGGAAGCCATCGGGGGTGAAGTCCCGCTCCCAGAGTGGAGGGAGGCCTTTGTACACAGTGTTGAGATCACGGACCAACCGCTGGATCCCCTGGTGCTCGTCGAAGTCGAGGTGATGCCAGTCGAGGCTCCGATCGTGGTTCCACTCCCTCGACTGCGCGAACTCCGTGCCCATGAAGATGAGCTGCTTGCCGGGGTGAGCCCACATGTAGGCGAAGTACGAGCGTAGATTGGCGAGCGCCTGCCACCGGTCACCCGGCATCTTCCCGATCAGGGACCCCTTGCCGTGAACGACCTCGTCGTGGCTGATCGGAAGGATGAAGTTCTCGGAGAACGCGTACCAGAGGCTGAACGTCAACTGGTTGTGGTGGAAGCGGCGGTAGATCGAGTCCTTGGTGAAGTAATCGAGGGTGTCGTGCATCCAGCCCATGTTCCACTTGAAGCCGAAGCCCAGCCCGCCCGTATGGACCGGCCGGCTCACGCCCGGCCACGAGGTCGATTCCTCGGCTGCGGTTATGGCACCCGGGTGCTCGGTGCCGAGGACCGAGCTCAGTTCCTTGAGGAATTCGATCGCCTCGATGTTCTCGCGCCCACCGAAGGCGTTGGGAACCCATTCGTCTTCCTCGCGGGAGTAGTCGAGATAGAGCATGGATGCGACGGCATCGACGCGCAGCCCATCGACGTGCAGTTCCTCGATCCAGTAGAGCGCGTTGGAGATCAGGAAGTTCCTGACCTCGTTCCGCCCGTAGTTGAAGATCAACGAGCCCCAGTCGGGGTGTTCTCCCTTGCGAGGATCGGCGTGCTCGTAGAGAGGGGTGCCGTCGAACCTCGCAAGGGCCCAGTCGTCCTTGGGGAAATGCGCGGGGACCCAGTCGATGAGGACGCCGATGTCCTCGTTGTGAAGGGTCTCGATCATCACCTTGAAGTCGTCGGGATCTCCGAAGCGCGCGGTCGGAGCGAAGTAGTTCGAGACCTGATAGCCCCATGAGCCTGCGAACGGATGCTCCGCCAGCGGCATGAACTCCACGTGCGTGAAGCCCATCTCCCGGCAGTACTCGGCGAGTTGAAGGCCGGCGTCCCTGTACCCGAGGGTGTCGCCACCCGGTGACCGCCGCCACGATCCGAGGTGAACCTCGTAGATAGACATCGGACGCGCGTGATGGTCGAGATCCTCACGCCGCTTCATCCAGTCCCCGTCGGTCCACTCGTGCTTCGATTCGTAAACGATGCAATCGTTCTCGGGAGGGATCTGGGTCGCGAACGCGAAAGGGTACGTCTTCAGCACCAGCCGCCCTCCGGCTCCGACGATCTCGTACTTGTAGCGAGCTCCCGGTTCGATGTCCGGAACGAACAACTCCCAGATCCCCGACGACCCCATCATCCGCATGGGGTGGAGACGACCGTCCCACAAGTTGAACGTACCGACGACCCTGATACCGCGCGCGTTCGGAGCCCACACCGCGAAGCTCACGCCCTTGATACCGCGTTCGGTCCGCACGTGTGCGCCGAGCTTCTCCCATAAGCGGAGGTGGCGCCCTTCTCCGACGAGGTGAAGATCGAGCTCTCCGAGGGTCGGCATGAACGCGTAGGGATCGCGGATCGGAAAGGTCCCTCCGTCCGGGTAAGTGACCTCGAGCTGATAGTCGTCCAGTGACGCGTCGACTGCGCCTTCGAAGAGGCCGGCCGGATGGACCTGCTCTAGCTTGGCGGCCACTTCGCCGTCGACGCGGACCTCGACCGAAGTGGCCTCCGGACGCCACGCCCGGATCACGACTCCGCCATCGGTGTGGTGTTTGCCGAGCAGGGCGTGCGGGTCTTTGAGCTCACCTCTGACCAGCATCTCGACATCGGTCGGGCGCAGCTTGCTCACCGGCCCTCGCTCCGCTCGAGGACCTGGTGGAGACCTCTCAGCGGTATCCGGACCCAATCGGGTCGATGACCGCGCTCGTATCCGAGCTCGTAGAGGGCCTTGTCTATCTCGAAGACATCGAGCATCACCGAGATGGCATCGCGATCCGACGGGAGGAAGTGTCCCTCGTGCGCGGTGCGGAGGTAGCCGGCGAGGAAATGCTCGCGGGCGAGGTCTTCCCAACACGCGCCCCAGGGGGCCAGATCCAGCCACTCCTGGGAATCGGGCTCGGCGCGTTCGAAGAGGGCAGCGGTTGCCGCGTACGAGAACGATCTCAGCATCCCCGCGACGTCCTTCAACGGGGATTGCTTCATGCAGCGCTCTTCTATGGTGCGTCTCGGCTCACCCTCGAAGTCGATGATCAGCCAACCCCGGGGGCCGATCAGTACCTGACCAAGGTGGTAGTCGCCGTGGATGCGGATCTTCCACCCAAGGTCGTCCTCGTCGAGCGCGAGGAGTCTGTCGATCCGTTCCTCGAACGACTCTTCGAGACGGCCGAGCCCGTAAAGATCGCTCCGCAGTGTTTCCTTCAGCGCCTTGCGGGTTGCCTCGCTCCACTCTTTCACATCGTGCGGGCCGGTCGGTTCGGGAACGAAGTCCGCCTCGAGTTCTTCGCGCGCCAGCGTCACGTGGAGATTGGCGGTCACGTCGCCCAATTGCTCCAGTAGTTCGAAGGTCGACCCGGCCCGCTCGGCCGTGAGGATCCGCGTGTCCTCGTAGGCGTCCTCAGGATGTACCTCGTCGTAGAAGAGATGAACGCGCTTGAGGATCTCGGACCATCCCTCGGGTGCGTCGTGGATGAACCGTGAGGCGATCCCGAGATCGATCGAGACCTCCCGTTCGCCGGTGCCCTGAAGGTCCAGCTCGCCTTCGTAGAGGATCTCGCCGACCTGGGCAGGGATGTGCTCGAACCCTTCGTTGGTCAGGAGGCGGGCGAGCTCCAGGTCCGGGTTCGGACCCGGTTCGACCTTGCGGAAGAGCTTCACGATCACCTGTTCGTCGAGCACGAGCGACGTGTTGCTCTGCTCGTTGCCCATCGAGCGGATCCCCTCGGAGCCCGGCGGGGATAGCGGATCGAGCCCGGGGCCTCCGAAGTGGAACAGGCCGTTGTTGCCCTTGATCGAGTGACCATGCGCCATCAGATCTCCGAGGATGCGGAGGGGATCGATGTCCTCGAACGCGTCGCGCGCGACACCGTCCTCGTCGACCAGGAGGGGAAGGTGATAGAGGTTCGCGGCGCCGTCTTCGAAGACGATGCGCGCGAGGGTGACGACCAGTTGGGGAGGGCCGTCCGCCAGGACCGCTTCGTCGAGGATGACCACATCCTCGATCGTTCGCTCCTTGTCGCCGAACCAGCGCTGGCCGGCCAGTTGGTCCTTGAGTTTTCTCGTGTCGATCATCATGTGTCCTTCGTCAGCTGGAACCAATAGAAGCTGTGTGCCCCGAAGGTCAGTAGGTAGGGGAGCTCTCCGATGGACGGGAATCGTTCCTTACCCAGCATCTCTACCGGGTACATACCCGCGAAGGGCGAGAGATCTAACTCGGCCGCCTGTGCCCTGGCCGACAGGTTGTTGGCGCATAGCACGATGTCGTCACCCCACTTCCGGATGTAGGCGAAGATCGCGGCGTTCTCCGGTTGGATGATCTCGAACGAGCCTAACCCGAAGACCGGGTGCATCTTCCTGACCGCAAGCAGGCGCCGGAACCACTGGAGGAACGACGAGGGGTTGCGGATCTCGGATTCGACGTTGACCCGTTCGTAGCCGGTGACCGGGTCCATCAACACCGGCAGATACATCTGGGCGAAGTCGGCCTTCGAGAATCCGGCGTTGCGATCGGCCGACCACTGCATCGGCGTACGAACCCCATCCCTGTCTCCGAGGAAGATGTTGTCGCCCATCCCGATCTCGTCTCCGTAGTAGACGATCGGGGTCCCCGGCAGAGAGAACAGCATCGCGTGGAACAGCTCCGATTGATCGCGCGAGTAGTCGAGGAGGGGAGCGAGCCGCCTCCGGATCCCGAGGTTGAGCTTCATGCGCGGATCCTTGGCGTATTCCGCGTACATGTAATCCCGCTCTTCGTCGGTCACCATCTCGAGCGTGAGCTCGTCGTGGTTCCTGAGGAAGATGCCCCACTGGCAGTTCTGGGGGATGTCCGGGGTCTGCTCGAGGATCTCGACCATCGGATAGCGGACCTGACGTCGGGCGGCCATGAACATCCGGGGCATCAGGGGAAAGTGGAACGCCATGTGGCACTCGTCGTCCTCGCCGAAGTAGTCGACGACATCGGCGGGCCACTGGTTCGCTTCCGCCACCAGGACGACATCCTCGTAGCTCTTATCGACCTCGGACCGCACCCGTTTCAGGAATTCGTGGGTCTCGGGCAGGTTCTCGCCGTTCGTCCCGTCGCGCTCGAAGAGATAGGGGACCGCATCGAGGCGGAAACCGTCGAGTCCCAGATCGAGCCAGAACTTGAGCCCCGCGAGCATCTGCTCCTGTACCTCGGGGTTGTCGTAGTTGAGGTCCGGCTGGTGGCTGAAGAAGCGGTGCCAGTAATACGCACCGGCCTCCTCGTGCCAGGTCCAATTCGACTTTTCGCTGTCGACGAAGATGATGCGGGCGTCCGAATACTTCGTGTCGTCGTCCGACCATACGTACCAGTCGCGCTTCGGTGAGTTGGGCTTGATCGACTCCTGGAACCACGGGTGCTGATCCGATGTGTGGTTCATGACGAAGTCTGCGATGACGCGCATTCCACGTGTATGAGCTTCTTCGAGGAACTCCATGAAGTCGTTGAGGTTCCCGTACTCGGGCAGGATCGAATAGAAGTCGGAGATGTCGTAACCACCGTCTTGCAGAGGTGATTGGTAGAAGGGCAACAACCAGAGGCAGTCGACGCCCAGCCACTCGAGATGGTCCAGCTTCTCGGTCAGGCCCTTGAAGTCGCCGTACCCGTCGGCGTTCGAGTCGTAGAAGCTACGGACGTAGAGCTCGTAGAAGACGGCCGTCTTGTACCAGCGCGGATCCTTCTCGATCGGTGCCACTAACCTCGGACCTCGAAGATGTGCGCCGGCTCGGCAGGGTCGAGCCGCACGTAGGTCTGATCCCCATGCCACATGTAGGTCGCGTCCGTGATGAGCTCGTGCATCTCGAGTGGCCGGGCGAGGTCTACCCCCAGGGCATCCCGGTCGACGGAGATGGTGCCCTCCTCCCAGTTGAACGGGTTGAGGTTCACGACCACGAGGATGGCCTCCCCCTCCGAGGACGATTTGGAGAAGGCGATCAGGTTGTCCTTGTCGACGTCGTGCCACCGTAGGTTGGTGAGCTGAGAGAGAGCGGGGTGCTTGCGCCGGATCTCGTTCACCTTCGTGATGTACGGAGCGAGCGATCCCTGCACGGAGTAATCGCGCGGTTTCAGCTCGAACTTCTCCGAGTGAAGGTACTCCTCGCTCCCGTGGGCGACGGGAGTGTTCTCCAACAGCTCGTAACCCGAGTACACGCCGTAGGTGGGAGACAGCATGGACGCCAGCACGAGGCGGATCTTGAACGAAGGGGGTCCGCCGACCTGCAGGTACTCATGCAGGATGTCCGGGGTGTTGACGAAGAAGTTCGGCCGGAAGTACTTGGGCATGTCTCCGGTCGACAGCTCGTCGAGGTACTCAACGATCTCCCACTTCTCATTACGCCAGGTGAAATAGGTATAGGACTGGCTGAACCCCAGCTTCGCGAGTGCCTTCATCACCTTCGGGCGCGTGAACGCTTCGGCGAGGAAGATCAACTCCGGGTGCGTGGTCTTCAACTCGTTGATTACCCATTCCCAGAAGGCGAAGGATTTCGTGTGGGGGTTGTCGACCCGAAAGATCTTTACCCCGTGGGAGATCCAGTGTTCGAGCACCCGTTTCAGCTCGAGCCACAGCGCCGCGGCGTCTTCGTTGTCGAAGTTGACCGGATAGATGTCCTGGTACTTCTTCGGGGGATTCTCGGCGTACCTGATCGATCCATCGGGTCGGTGGTTGAACCACTCGGGATGCTCTGTGACCCAGGGATGATCCGGAGAACACTGGATCGCGAAATCGAGCGCGACCTCGATGCCGAGCCGGTCCGCCTGGTTCACGAAGTTGTCGAAATCTGCCATCGTGCCGAGTTCGGGGTGAAGCGCGTCGTGGCCTCCGTCCTTGCTGCCGATCGCCCAGGGGCTTCCGACATCCGTCGGGTTCGCTTCGAGGGTGTTGTTGGCGCCCTTCCGGTGCGTGGTGCCGATCGGATGGATCGGCGGTAGGTACACGACGTCGAACCCCATCTCGGCGATCCTGGGGAGTGCTTTGGCGGCGGTCTTGAACGTGCCGTGCTTCTTCGGCGTCCCGGTCGAACGAGGGAAGAACTCGTACCAGGCCCCCGACCGGGCGCGCTCGCGGTCGACCGTAACTTTCAGTTCGGGCCTCAGCGTCGTGGACCCGGTCCGATCGGAGTGACTGTTCATCAGCTCGATCACGAGCTCGTCCCGCAAGGGGGCGAGCCGGGGATCGTCCCCCGTGCCCGAAGGAGTGGGGTCCGCTCGCAGAACCGTGACCGCGTGGGCGAGAACCTTCGCCTCGCTCTTGTTGAGAGACGGAAGCCTCGCCTCGATCAGCCGCGCTCCCTTTTCGAGCTCGAGGGTGACGTCCTGACCGGCTTCGACCCTCTTCATGAGATCGCGACGCCACGTCCCGAAGTGGTCCGTCCATGCCTCGATCGTGAACCTGTGGATACCGAGCTCGGGCGGTCGGAAAGAGCCGTACCAGCGGTCGTCCTCGACGTGGACCATCCGGGTCTCGCTCCACCGGGGGTCCCTCGGACCCTTGTGCCGGACGACGGCCATGAGGAGGTCCGGCCCGTCTCGGAAGATATCGGCGGTGACCTCGACGCGATCGCCCACTACGGCCTTGGTCAGGTAGCGTCCGCAATCGACCTGGGGCTCCACGGCTTCGATCAGCAAGTGGCTTCGCGCCAATCCGCTCTTCATCCTCCTAGAGTACGGGGGTCCACCAGACGTCGTTTCAAGCGGGTCGGGCACGGTCTTTGAACGCCTGCGCCAGTCCTGCGACACTGGACCGATGAAAGCCTTGAGAAGCTTCGCCGTACGCGCTTCTTTGCCGGACGAGCTGCAACCGCTTGTGACTCTGGCGATGAACCTCCGGTGGTCGTGGAACCCCCAGGCTGTCGATCTCTTTCGTTGGGTCGATCCCGACGTCTGGGAGGAGGCGGAGCATGACCCCATGAGGATGCTCGGCCTCGTCAGCCCCGAGCGATTCGCCGAGCTGGCCGGCGACGGACCGTTCACATCCTTCCTGCACAACGTCATGGAGGACCATGAGCGCTATCTCACCGAGCCGCGCTGGTTCCAAACCCATCACGACGAGAAAGACCTCCGCACGGTCGCGTACTTCTCCCCCGAGTTCGGCGTGTCGGAGGCGCTGCCCGTTTACTCGGGAGGTCTGGGCGTCCTGGCGGGAGATCATCTCAAGGCCGCGAGCGACCTCGGTGTTCCGCTCGTGGGTATCGGGCTGCTTTACCGCGAGGGGTACTTCCGGCAGCAATTGAACGCAGACGGATGGCAGCAGGAGCGCTACCCGGCCCTCGATCCCCACAGGATGCCTCTGACTCTGTTGTCGGGGCCCGACGACTCCGCACTCAAGGTCGAGGTCGAACTGGCCGGGGTGCTTTGCGTCGCGCAGGTCTGGCGGGCGATGGCGGGCCGCGTTCCGCTGCTGCTGCTGGATTGTGACGTTGAGGAGAACGAACCCGAGGAACGCGCGGTCTCCGATCGCCTCTACGGCGGGGGCGGCGGCAGCGAGCACCGGCTCCGCCAGGAGATCGTGCTCGGTATCGGCGGGGTACGAGCTCTGCAAGCGGCCGGTTACGAGCCCGACGTCTATCACTCGAACGAAGGTCACGCCGGTTTCCTCAGCCTCGAACGGATGCGCACCCTGATCGCGTCCGAGGGCCTCACGTTCGATCAAGCCGTCGAGGCGGTGCGCGCCTCGACCGTGTTC
>JBKJZQ010000228.1:0-6555 GCA_046715095.1 Actinomycetota bacterium
GACCAGATCGAGGCCGCCTACGACGAGACCTTGGCCCTGATGGACGCCACGGCCGACGCGGCCGAGGTCACAGCAGCCCTCGAGGCGCTTACGCTCCTTCTCACCTAAATAACAACCACGTCGTTTACCATCGGGGGTTCATGACTATCGCCTCGAAAGATG
The DNA here is from genome assembly GCA_046715095.1 of Actinomycetota bacterium. Lineage (GTDB taxonomy): Bacteria > Actinomycetota > CADDZG01 > CADDZG01 > WHSQ01 > WHTI01. Next base: position 163 of record JBKJZQ010000228.1, read on the forward strand.
GCCCCCAGGACCGGCTGGTCGTCCGGGGGGCCCGAGAGCACAACCTGAAAAACGTCCACCTCGAACTGCCCCGGGACTCGCTGATCGTGTTCACGGGGATATCCGGTTCGGGGAAATCGTCGCTGGCGTTCGACACGATCTACGCCGAAGGTCAGAGGCGTTACGTCGAATCGCTCTCGTCGTATGCCCGTCAGTTCCTCGGTCAGATGGACAAGCCGGATGTCGACTTCATCGAAGGCTTGAGCCCGGCCATCTCGATCGATCAGAAGTCCGCGCCGAAGAACCCGCGTTCGACGGTCGGGACGATCACCGAGATCTACGACTACATGCGCCTCCTGTACGCGCGCATCGGACGGCCCCATTGCCATAACTGTGGTCGACCCATCGCGCGTCAGACCCCCGAGCAGATCGTCGACCAGATCCTCAGCCTGCCCGAGGGGACCAGGTTCCAGGTTCTCGCGCCTGTCGTCAGGACCCGCAAGGGCGAGTTCCAGAGTCTGTTCGACGACCTCGCGAGGCGGGGGTTCGCCAGGGTGCGCGTCGACGGCGAGATGCGGGAGCTCACCGAAAAGTTCAAGCTCGATCGCTACCACCAACATGACATCTCGGTAGTCGTCGACCGGCTCGTGATCAAGGAAGGGGTCGGAACGCGCCTCGCCGATTCGCTCGAGACCGCGCTCAACCTCGCCGAGGGCATCGCGGCGATCGATCTTGTCGACGATGATGCCGAGGACATCCTTTTCAGCCAGCATCTCGCGTGCGTCGACTGTGGGATCAGCTTCGAGGAACTAGCCCCCCGCAACTTCTCGTTCAACTCGCCGTACGGTGCATGCGAGCGTTGCGACGGCCTGGGCACACATCTCGAGGTCGACATCGACCTCCTCGTCAAGAACCCCGACCTGTCCCTCGAGGAAGGGGCGATAGGACCGTGGTCGGGCCGGACGCTTGAGTACTTCGATCGTCTGCTGGCCTCGGCGTCGAAGACCTTCGGCTTCAAGATGAACGTCCCGTGGAAGCGGCTCCCCAAGAAGGTCAAGGAAGTGATCCTCTATGGGTCCGAGGACGAAAAGATCCACGTTCGTTACAAGAACCGTTTCGGTCGCGTTCGTTCCTACTGGACCGTCTTCGAAGGAGTCGTGAACTGGCTCGAACGACGTCGTTCCGAGACCGACTCCGACTACGCGCGGGAGCGTTACGAGCAGTACTTCCGTCAGGTCCCGTGCCCCGAGTGTGGGGGAGCGCGGCTCAGGCCGGAGTCGCTCGCGGTGAAGCTGGGAGACAAGAACATCTACGAGGTGACCTCCCTGTCGATCGATCACTGCGACGAGTTCATGCGATCCCTCGAATTGAACGACCGCGAGTCCCACATCGCCGAGCGTGTACTGAAGGAGATCCACGCCCGGCTCGGCTTCCTCCTCGACGTCGGTCTCGACTACCTGAGCCTGTCGCGTAATTCCGCGACGCTGGCCGGAGGCGAAGCCCAGCGGATCCGCCTCGCAACCCAGATCGGCTCCGGGTTGGTGGGTGTCCTCTACGTCCTCGACGAGCCCTCGATCGGGCTCCACCAGCGGGATAACCGGCGGCTCATCGGGACCCTCGTGCGATTGAGGGATCTCGGCAACACGCTGATCGTCGTCGAACACGATGAGGAGACGATCCGCACGGCCGACTACGTCGTCGACATCGGTCCGGGCGCGGGGGAACTCGGGGGCGAGATCGTCCACGCCGGTTCCCTCGACGATCTGCTCGCGATGGAGGGTTCGCTCACCGGTGACTATCTGACGGGTCGCAAGATGATCGAGGTACCGGCGGACCGTCGTAAGGGCACCGGCGACTCGATCGTCGTGAAGGGGGCCCGGCAGCACAACCTCAAGGAGATCGACGTCGAGTTCCCGCTGGGGAAGTTCATCGCGGTGACCGGCGTGTCGGGGTCGGGGAAATCGACTCTGGTGAACGAGATCCTGTACCGGGCGGTGCACCAGAGCTTGAACCGTCAGGCCAAGCTGGTTGCGGGCAAGCATCGTTCGATCGACGGCGTCGATTTCGTCGACAAGGTCATCGACATCGATCAGTCGCCGATCGGTCGAACCCCGCGTTCCAACCCGGCGACCTACACGGGGGTGTTCGATCACGTCCGGAAACTGTTCGCCAAGACGCCCGACGCCAAGAGGCGTGGATATCAGCCGGGACGCTTCTCCTTCAACGTTCGCGGCGGCCGGTGCGAGGCCTGTTCCGGCGACGGCACGATCAAGATCGAGATGCACTTCCTACCGGACGTCTACGTCCCGTGTGAGGTGTGCAAGGGGAAGCGATACAACCGGGAGACCCTCGAGGTGCGCTACAAGGGAAAGAACATCTCGGAGGTCCTCGACATGGCTGTATCTGAGGCCGCGGAGTTCTTCAAGTCGATCCCACCGATCGCTCGTCACATGAACACGCTCAACGATGTCGGACTGGGTTACATCAAGCTCGGTCAGCCGGCCCCCACACTGTCGGGAGGCGAGGCTCAGAGGGTGAAGCTCTCGACCGAGCTGGCGAAGCGCTCGACCGGACAGACCCTGTACATCCTCGACGAGCCGACCACGGGGCTCCACTTCGAGGACGTCAACAAGCTCCTCGGTGTGCTCCACCGCCTCGTCGATGCGGGCAACACAGTCGTCGTGATCGAACACAACCTCGACGTCATCAAGACTGCCGACCACCTCGTCGACCTCGGTCCCGAAGGTGGCTCGGGCGGAGGAACGATCGTCGCCGAAGGAACCCCGGAAGAGGTCGCCGCCGCGAAGGGCTCGTACACGGGTGAGTACCTCGCGCCGCTGCTGGCGGCCCGACCGAAGAAACGGACGGTCAAGGCGGTCGCCGCCACGAGGCCGGCACGAGCCTCGACCACAGCCAGCACCAGGAAATAGGTCGCCTAGGGTTTCTCGTCGGTGATCTGCAGAAGCTCACCGGCCGCGCTATCGACAAAGAACAGTTCGCCGGATTCAGATTCTCCGAACGAACTTATCGATCTCCCGGTTTCGAGCTTCAGGGTTGGGTCCTGGACCCGGTTCCGCGCCTCGATGACCCACACGAATCCCGTGCAATAGTCGGCGAAGAAGTACCCGCCGGTGAGCGCCGGGTAGCGCTCGCCCCGGTAGACGTGGCCACCGGTCACCGAGCAGCCCTGCTCGTGCGTGTACTGCGTCACGGGCGGCTCTAGACCTCCCTTGTCGCACGACGACGCTCCGAAACAGGCGTTGCCCTCCATGACGTTCCAGCCGTAGTTGAGTCCTCCGACGCCGGGGGGTTGGAAGTCGATCTCCTCGATCTCGTCCTGGCCGACATCGCCGATCCACATCGCGCCGGTGTCGCGATCGAAGGTGAAGCGCCACGGGTTGCGGAGTCCCAACGCCCAGATCTCCGGGCGTCCTCCTCCGCCCCCATTCCCTCCTCCGGCAGCGAATGGATTGTCCTCTGGGATCTCGTAGCCCCGCGAACCCGAAACGTCGAGACGGAGGATCGAGGCCAGGAGCGTGTCGGGGTTCTGCCCGTTCCCTTCGGGATCACCGGAACCTCCACCGTCCCCCAGACCCACATAGAGGTAGTCGTCCGGACCGAAGGCAAGGTGACCTCCGTTGTGGTTGGAGAACGGTTGGTCCACCTGCAGGATCACTTCCGCCGAATCGGGATCGGCCTTGTCGGGGTCGTCGCTCACCCGGTAGCGCACCACGGCGGTGTTCCCGTCCGTATCGGTGTAGTTGATGTAGAAGCGCCCCGTCTCGGCGTAGTCGGGTTCGAACGCGAGGCCGAGGAGTCCCTGCTCACCACCGGCAACGATCCGGGTGCTCACGTCGAGGAAAGGCTCTGGCAACAAACGGCCCTTCGTGATGATCCGTATGACGCCGCCCTGCTCGACTACGAAGAGCCGCTCACTCCCGTCGCCGGCGTTGGTAACCAACAGCGGGCTGACGAGTCCGGTGACGATCTTGCGCAGCTCGATGTCGGCCTTCAGGGGATCGGGGTCGATCTGTGATCTCGGATCGGGGGTTCCCTCGGCCGGTGGGCGAGGGGGCCCTCCATCGTCGCCTCCGGTCCGGGAACACGCGCCGAACAGGAGGGCCGGTACGAGGAGGAACAGGGCAGCCCGCCGCATGTGAACCGGCTAGAGATCGCTCTCGACCGAGGTCGCGGTAACGGTGTCGTCCTCGGTTCCGAAGAAGCGCGGCTCCGTCCCTTCGACGATCGACTGGAGCTGGTCGATCAGCCGGTCGCGACTCAGCTTCACCCCGTGACGACCCAGGACCTTCTTGTACTCCGGGAAGCGCGTGACGAGGTCGATCGCGACGCTCTCGAAGGCATGCCGCGCGATCCGTTCCCTGCTCCCGTAATCCATAAGGTTGAACACGAAGAGGTGCTCGTCGTCGCGCCTCGGCTCGATCAAGATGATGTCCACGTCGGGATGCGCGTGGGTGATGATCTCGAGTTCCTTCTCGACCTGCGCCTGGGCCATGATCCTGAAGGACTGCGCCGCGATGTGCGGGAAGCCCTTCTCCGCGATGTGGTGAGACGGCAATCCGGTCGAGCTGGGCAGGAGGTGCCTGACGTCGTGGACGTACGGAACCAGCGGGTTGACGCACACGACGAGCTTGGCGCCATGCGCGATGGCGACCTCGATGCTCGTGGTCGAGCGGAGCCCACCGTCGAGGTAGACGCGGTCGTTGATGGTCCGGGGGGCATAGAGCAGTGGGATCGCGGTCGACGCGGCAGCGGCTTCCGAGATCGGCACGTCATCGAGCCCGCCGTCGCCGAACACGACGCGCTGAGCGCTATCGAGGTCGGTGGCGGTGATGAGCAGTCGCCGTTTCGTCTCCCGGAAATCGTTCGTGAAGCCGTCACGCGACAACAGATCGCGAAGGTACCTCTCGGTGCCGTCGGTCGTATAGATCGCCGCGGGCAACCCTTCGGCCAGCGCCCCGAGTCCGTCGATGAGACCGGTGGTGAACGGGTGGCCGATGTACCGGCGCACCGCTCCGACCACGCTCAACGGCCACCGCACCATCGACGTGAGGATCCCGCGCCAGTCGGGCATCATGACTTCGTCGGCGCCGATCCCTGGGAAGGTTGCGGATGCGTGACCCATGTTGGCGAGGATCAGATCTTCCGGGGTGATGCCGTTGGCCAGACACGCCGCGACGACGGCTCCTGCGGACGTCCCGACGTAGAGGTCGAAGTCGTTCACGTCCGCTCTAGCCCCCATGGCGTTCATGGCGTTCAGCACCCCGAGGTGATAGGCGGCCCCGGTGATGCCGCCGCCCCCCAGGACCAGCGCCACGCGGCCGTTGCTCCGCACCGCTTTGCGCTTGCGGTCCTGGAGCCATTCACGGTTGGTCCTCGAGAGGTGGATGACCGAGCCCATGGAGGTCACCTTACCTGGAGGCGTGTCGGTAACCCGGTTGCGTTCAAGTTTCCCTGATGCTTGCTTAGCGGCTTGGTGGGGGTTGATCTGAATTGGGTGAAATCAGGAGAAAATCCGGAACGGCCATCGCTCGGAGCCGGCCAGGCTCGCCCGAGGACCAGTCCGCTCCGAAAAACGTGTTCCACGACTCATCGAAGAACGCCTACTGGAACGCGAACATCCCCGACGCCAGCACCAAGACCGCAGGTTCGGGTCTGTGGGTGAAGGTCTGCTATGTCGGTATCATGTGCCGTCCCGGGCGGTTAGCTCAGCGGGAGAGCGCTTCGTTCACACCGAAGAGGTCACTGGTTCGATCCCAGTACCGCCCACACTCCCGTAACAGGTCGTGACCTGCGTCAGACCAAGCTCAACCAGTACAGGCGCAAGCTCGATGGCCTGATGGCGCGCGCTGCTGGCATCACGCTCTAGTCACCGGATCAGCGTCCTGGGCGCGCTGCGCCGCCTCGTGCCAGCGGCCCGAATCGCGCGTACGGCCTGATTCCGTACCATGTAGGTTGTCGGTCCACGTCCGAAGGAAGAAGAGCATCATAGGAGAAAGAGGGTAGGAGAATGGCTGGATTCCCGGGCATCGCGCACGTGGCTGTGACTGTGAGTGATCTAGATCAGAGCAGAGAGTTCTACGGTCGTCTCTTTGGCTCGGATCCCGTACTCGACGAGGACACTGGGAGCTTTTACCACGTGGTGTACGCCCTGGAAGGTGGGAGCCTCTTCGGGCTGCACACTCATCCAACACCTAACGATCAACCAGAATGCAGTGAGTACCGGTCCGGTCTCGATCATGCGGCGTTCGGAGTATCCAGCAGGACCGAGCTCGAGAAATGGGTAGGCCGGCTGGATGAGCTCGGCATCAGCCACGGCGGGATCGTCGACGCGCCGTACGGCTCGGGTCTCTCTTTCCGTGACCCGGACAACATCGCGCTGGAACTGTTCGCACC
>JBKJZQ010000229.1:0-10848 GCA_046715095.1 Actinomycetota bacterium
GCATTGCCAGGTGGGCGGACGAGGGGGCCGAAGTAACCATCTGTGTCGTTACCGACGGTTCGACCGGTACCCAGGATCGAAGCTTGATGGGGGAGCCGCTCGCCGAGATCCGGCGCGATGAAACCGAGCGCGCGGCGAAGATCCTGGGAGTGCACGAGGTCGTGTGGTTGGGACTTCGCGATGGTTACGTCGAGTACACGCTCGACCTGCGCCGGCAGATCGCGCGTGTGTTCCGCAAGTACAAGCCGCATCGCTACCTCGTGATGGAAACGGCACCGACGATCGAGGATCGGTTCGTCAATCACCCCGACCATCGCGCGGTGGGACACGCGTCGCTCGATGTCTCGTTAACGGCGGGAACCACGCCCGGCCATTTCCCGGAGCTACTCGACGAAGGTCTCGAGCCGTGGCGGGGATTGCGCGAGCTTTACATCATGGGGCCGGGCGACAAGCCCGAGGTCGTCGACATCACGGAGACGATCGATCGCAAGATCGAGGCTCTCATGTGTCACCAGAGCCAGGTGGGCGAGAACGCGGACGAGATCGCCAAGTGGGTGCGCGAGTGGACGGCGGAGATCGGGGCCAAGGCAGGTTTTGCCCACGGTGAGTCGTTCAGGGTGATCGCGCAGGGGCCGGGCTTCCACGAGGGAGAACAAGACGACGAGGCCGGCGACCTAGCGACGGCGCCCCCGGACCCCCGCTCGAGCCCCACGACCTAGCGCTCTTCCGTCTCTTCGGGAAGGAACGTGGTCGGTGCCTGGTTTGTGCCCTATGAGCAGGGGAAATGGTCGCTGCTCGCGAGTATAGTTAGGGTCACCTAACAAATCCGGATACCACTCCGGGAGGAGTTCGCCTACGTGGCTACCGAAGCCGAAGATCTGAAGGTCCAGCAAGAGAACGAGCAGGTCCGCGCCCTCAAGGGCCAGTACAAGTACGGCTGGCACGACGAGGTCAACTACTCGGAGATCCCCCAGAAGGGTCTGTCCCACGACGTCATCGAGATGATGTGCGATCGCAAGGGCGAGCCCGACTGGATGCGCAAGTTCCGCCACAAGGCGCTCGATACCTTCTATCGCAAGCCGATGCCGTCCTGGGGTGCCGACCTCTCCGGTATCGACTTCGACGACATCTACTACTACATCAAGCCCACCAGTAAGGTGCAGTCCTGGGATGACATGCCCGAGGACATCAAGGCGACGTGGGACAAGCTCGGCATCCCCGAAGCCGAGAAGAACTACCTCGGCGGAGTGAGTGCCCAATACGAATCAGAGGTTGTTTACCACAAGACCAAGGTCGAGCTCGAGCGCCAGGGCATCATCTTCACCGACATGGACACCGCGCTCCGCGAACACGAGGACATCGTCAAGCAGTACTTCGGGACGATCATCCCGCCGGCCGACAACAAGTTCTCGGCGCTCAACTCGGCGGTGTGGTCGGGTGGCTCGTTCATCTACGTGCCCCCGGGTGTCTCGGTCGAGATCCCGCTCCAAGCGTACTTCCGCATCAACCAGGAGAACATGGGTCAGTTCGAGCGCACGTTGATCATCGTCGACGAGGATGCCTGGGTCCACTACGTCGAGGGCTGCTCGGCTCCGGTCTACACGAGCGATTCGCTCCACTCCGCGGTCGTCGAGATCATCGTCAAGCCGCGCGGACGTTGTCGCTACACGACGATCCAGAACTGGTCGAACAACGTCTACAACCTCGTGACGAAGAGAACTGCCGTCTACGAGAACGGGATCATGGAATGGGTCGACGGAAATTTAGGGTCCAAGGTAACTATGAAGTACCCGGCCTGCTACCTGCTCGGCGAAGGCGCGAGGGGCGAGGTCCTCTCGATCGCCTATGCCGGCGAGGGCCAGCACCAGGACGCCGGCGGCAAGGTCGTGCACGCGGCGCCCAACACCCAGTCTTCGATCATCTCCAAGTCGATCAGCAAGGACGGGGGCCGGGGTGGTTACCGCGGCCTCGTGAAGATCGAAGAGGGCGCGACGCACGCGAAGAGTCACGTGGTCTGCGATGCGCTCATCCTCGACGACCACAGCCGGTCCGACACGTACCCCTATATCGAGATCGAAGAGGAGAACTCCGCGGTCAGCCACGAGGCCACCGTCTCCAAGGTCTCCGACGAGCAGCTCTTCTACCTGATGAGCCGCGGCCTCGATGAGACCCAGGCGATGCAGATGATCGTGCGTGGCTTCATCGAGCCGATCACGAGAGAGCTTCCGATGGAGTACGCGGTCGAGCTGCAGCGTCTGGTCGAACTCCAGATGGAAGGCTCCGTCGGCTAAACGGAGACGGACAGGAATCTAAGAAGAGGGGCGGAGCTTCCGCCCCTTTCCTTTGCCCTCAGGGCTCCGGCGCAACGATGCGGCTCTTGCGCGTCGCTTGCAGCATCACGATCGCGGCCAGCACGAGAACCCCGCCGGCGATCTGCATGGTCGACAGAGCCTGGTTGAGCCACACGAACGCCACCAGCCCTGCGAGGGCCGGCTCCAGCGTGGCGGCGATCGCAGCCCGCTCGGGAACGACGTGCCCGATCGCCCACACGTACAGGAGGAAGGGGACGAGGGTTCCGGCCACTCCCACGTAGAGGACCGGGACCAGGTTGGCTGCTTCGAAGAGCTCGCCCGGCCACCCGTTGAACGACTGGTAGATGATCCAGAAGGCGGTCGCGATGGCGAACGCCCTGAGCATGCCTCCCACGGGTCCGTAGGCAGCCCCAACCTTCTCACTGAGGAGCGTGTAGGTCGCGAAAAGGATCCCGCTGGCCAGTCCGAAGAGGATCCCCAGCCCGTCGAGATCCGCGATGTCTCCGGCGGGGAGCTCCGATGCGACCACGACCCCTACGAGGGCGAGCACCAGGGCCCCCGCGACTTGAGCGGTGGGCATCCGGCGCGCCCTGATCGCCGTGTGGGTCACCACGAAGGCGGGGGCCGTGTACTGCAGCACGATGGCCACGGCCACCGCCAGATGATCGATCGCGAGGTAGTAGGCCGCGTTCACGAGGGCGATCGAGAGGCCGAAAGCGATCAGATGGAGCGCCGGGACGCCCGCACCCGACCGGGACTCGCGGCGCGCCAGGGCGATCAGTCCGAAGCCCAGGACGGCGACCCCGGCCCTCGCCGCCGCCAGCTCGAGGGGCCGCACGCCCCGGTCGAAGAGGTCGCTTGCCACCGCCGCGGAGATCGCCCATAGCGCGGCGGCGGTCCCGATCGCCACGAGGCCCAGGACGGAGGGCTCGGCGGTCCTGATCCTCGAGGTTGACATAGCCCAGACGATACCGGGGAAGGTTTCCGGCGGGAGTCTGGTTGCAGCCATCAGCTGGTTAGGCAAGCCTAAGGATGGCGCGATAGGATTAGTGAACGGTTTCACAAGCTGCCTTCACAAGCTGGCTCGTAAGGCCGGAAACGACTTCCATGACGGATGCGCCCACCAGGGCCGGCGTCCGACCCACGATCTTGGGAAGTGATCTGAAGAAGATGCCGGAGAAGCTCACGCGAGAGGCGGTCAAACGCCTGTCGGACGGATCGGGAGAACCCTCCTGGCTCGCCGAACGAAGGCTAGAGGCCTTCGACCTGTTCGAGAAGCTCGAACTGCCCGACCCCAAGGGCGATGAATGGCGTTACACGGACGTCCGCGGTTTCGATTTCGACGCCTACGCCGCGCCGGTCCCCGCGACCGCGGTCCCCAGCGCCCCGGCTGAGGTCGCCGCGAAGGGTGTCATCTTCGCCGACTTCAAGACCGCCGCCGTCGATCACCCCGAGATCCTCAAGCAGCACTTCTTCACTGAGGTTCCGGTGGACGAGCACAAGTTCACCGCCCTCCATGCCGCCTTCCACTCCGACGACACCCTCGTCTACGTGCCGAAAGGCGTCGAGGTCGAGGTGCCGCTTGAGGTCATGAGGAAGGTCGCCGGCGGCGGTTCGACGTTCCCCCATACGACGATCGTCGTCGAAGAGATGGGAAGCCTCACTTTCGTCGACCGCTTCGCATCGGAAGACGACCTGGCCGCGGCGATGTGCTCGAGCGTCGTCGAGGTCGAAGCTGGCCGGGGAGCCACCGTCAACTACATCTCGCTGCAGACCTGGGGTCGCAACGTGCACCACTTCCAGACCCAGCGCTTCACCGGTAAGCGTGATTCCACAGTGAGGAGCGTGGCGGTGAACCTGGGCTCTGCGTTCGCGCGGACCCAGGTCGAGTCGGTGCTGATCGGCGAAGGTTCGTTCTCCGAGATGCTCGGGCTGTATTTTGCCGACGCGGATCAGCACTTCGCACAACGGACCCTCCAGCATCACAACGCCGAGCACACGACCTCCGACCTCCTCTACAAGGGAGCGCTCAAGGAACGGAGCAGGTCCGAGTACTCCGGTTTGATCAAGGTCGCGAAAGGTGCTCAGGGTACCGACGCGTACCAGGCGAACCGGAACCTCACGCTGTCGGAAGACTCCATCGCACGCTCGATCCCTCAGTTGGAGATCGAGGCTAACGAGGTGCGCTGCACCCACGGCGCGACCGTCTCGCCGGTCGAAGAGGAGCACCTCTTCTACCTGATGAGCCGGGGCATCGATCGCGTCACCGCACAGAAACTGATCGTGTTCGGGTTCTTCGGCGAGGTTCTCGATCGCATCCGCGTTCCGCAGGTTCGGGACGAGCTCAGCGAGGCGATCTCTGCCAAGGTCGAAGGCGAACAGAGCCTCGAGGTCCACGTCTGATGGACTTCGTCAACATCGGTGCACTCGACGAGTTCCCGGACGAAGGGATGGTTCAGGTAACGGTCCGGGGTGAACCTCTCGGCATCTATCGCATCGGTGAGACGGTCTATGCGATCCACGACATGTGCACGCATGAAGAAACCTTCCTTACCGGAGGCGAATTCGATGCGGACGACCGCGAGGTCGAGTGTCCCTTGCACGGATCACGTTTCAGCGTGGACACGGGTGGGGTTCGGATCCTTCCGGCTACGAAGCCAGTTGCTGCGTATCAAGTGAAGATCGAAGGGGGCAACGTGTTCGTTGGCCCCGAGAAGAAGGTCTAAAGGTCTAGAGGAGTGGAACGAACATGAGCGACAAGCTGCTGCACATCGAAGACCTTCACGTTGAGGTCGAAGGCAAGGAGATCCTGAAGGGACTCAGCCTCTCCCTCGCCAAGGGGGAGATCCACGCCATGATGGGTCCGAACGGCTCGGGGAAGTCGACCCTCGCGTACGTCCTTACCGGGCGCCCCGGCTACAAGGTGACCCAGGGCAAGATCTTCTACAAGGGCGAGGACATCCTCGGACTCGCTCCCGACGAACGTGCCCAGAAGGGCATCTTCCTCGCGTTCCAGTACCCGACCGAGGTCCCCGGGGTATCGGTCGTGAACTTCATGCGCACCGCCCACAACGCGATCCACGCCGACAAGCAGCTCTCGGCGATGAAGTTCAGGATGTACCTCCAGGAGAAGATCGACCTCCTCGAGATCCCCTCCGAGCTCGTCGATCGCTACGTCAACCAGGGCTTCTCGGGCGGCGAGAAGAAGCGCAACGAGATCCTCCAGATGGCAGTGCTCGCCCCAGAGCTGGCGATCATGGACGAGACCGACTCCGGCCTCGATATCGACGCCCTCAAGCATGTCTCCGCAGGGGTCAACAAGCTGGCCGGCCCCGAGGTGGGCATCCTCCTCATCACCCACTACCAGCGGCTCCTGAACTACATCCGTCCGAGCCAGGTTCACGTTCTCATGGACGGGCGGGTGGTGAAATCGGGAGGGTTCGAGCTCGCCGAGAGGCTCGAAGCCGAGGGTTACGCTGGTATCGCCCAGGAACTTGGGCTGTCCGTTGAGGACGTCGTCGGGGTTGAGTAGAGAGCTGGAAGCATGAGTCTGGACGCGCAGAGGGTCAAGAAGGACTTCCCGATTCTCGAGACGCTTGCCCACGGTAAGCGCCTCGTCTACCTGGACTCGGCAGCCACCTCCCAGAAGCCCCGGGGGGTTATCGACCGGATGGTGCGCTTCTATGAGGAAGAGAACGCCAACGTTCATCGCGGTATCTACGAGCTCGGCGAGAAGGCGACCGCCGCCTACGAAGGTGCACGGGAGGCGTCGGCACGTTTCATCGGTGCCCGGAGCACGCGATCGATCGTCTTCACGAAGGGCACCACCGAGTCGATCAACCTCGTGCGCTACACCTGGGCCCGAGCCAACGTTCACGAGGGCGATGAGGTGCTCGTCACCGAGATGGAGCATCACTCGAACCTGATCCCGTGGCAGCTTCTGTGCGCCGAGACCGGTGCGACCTTGAGGCACCTTCCGATCGACGATTCGGGGAAGCTCCGCATCGACCTCCTCGGCGAGTACCTCACCGACAGGACCAAGCTGGTCGCGATGAGCCTGATGTCGAACGTTCTGGGGACGATCAACCCGGTGCGAACGGTGGCCGACGCGGCCCACGCGGTGGGGGCGAGGATCCTCGTGGATGCGGCCCAGGCCGCCCCTCACCTGTCGTTCGATGTCAACGATCTCGACTGTGACTTCCTCGCCTTCTCGGCGCACAAGATGTGCGGGCCGACGGGGGCCGGGATCCTCTACGGCCGTGAGGACCTCCTCGAGGAGATGCCTCCGTTCCACGGCGGAGGCGAGATGATTCGCGAGGTCTGGGCCGACCACGCGACCTGGGCCGAGATCCCCCAGAAATTTGAGGCGGGAACCCCTAACATCGCTCAGGTGGTTGGGATGGGGGCGGCGATCGAATACCTCGAGGAACTGGGCATGGGCGCGGTGCGAGAACACGAGATGCAGCTCACCAAGTACGCGCTCGACAGGATCTCCTCGATCGGCGCCACGATCTACGGCCCGATGGACGCTCATGACCGGGGCGGCGTCGTATCGTTCAACCTCGAAGAGGTTCATCCACACGACATGGCGACGATCGTCGACCAGGAAGGCGTTTGCATACGCGCGGGACACCACTGCGCGCAGCCGTTGATGAGAAAGCTTGGAGTGCCTGCAACCGCGCGGGCTTCGTTCTACATCTACAACACGGAAGAAGACGTCGACGCTCTGATCGACGCTCTCGAGAAATCGAAGGGGTGGTTCATCTGAGTCTCGAGGATCTCTACAAGGAAGTAATCCTCGACCACTACAGGTCGCCGAGGAACAAGGGCCGCCTCGATCCGTACGACATCGTGCTCGAGCGGAACAACCCGCTGTGCGGGGATGAGATCGAGCTGTTCCTGAAGTTCGACGGGGACAAACTCGAGGGCATCTCGTTCGACGGGAAGGGGTGTTCGATCTCGCAGGCCAGCGCCTCGATGATGGCCGAGCGGCTTCAGGGCGCTTCGATCAAGGACGCAGCGGATCTCGCCGAGGGGATCAAACGCATGATGGCCGGCGAGGAGGAAGGCGAGGGAGACGAGCTCGGAGAGCTCATCGCCCTCAAAGGGGTCGTGAAGTATCCGGTGCGCATCAAGTGCGCCCTGCTGGGCTGGGACACGCTGGTAGAGGCTCTCGAAGAATCGGGTAAGGGCGTTCCCTCGTAGGGAACAATCCCGGTCCGGTATCCGGTCAAAGAGGCATGGATCAGATGAGAGCAGCCAAGCGCACCCGTCCTTTCGTGATCGCCGTCTTCGTGGTCGTTGCCCTGGTGGTGACCGCCTGCGGCAGTGAGGGCGGCGGGGGGGTGGGGGGCTCGAGACCCAGTCCGGGGACGCCCGACGACACCGTGTCCTCCACTCCAGACCCGAACGCATCGCCCACCGGTGGCGGCGCCCAGCTGGTCGAGCCCCAACCGGGTCAGGTCGACCTCCGGGCGATCCCCTGGACGAGGGCCAAGGTTCTCGACGACGGGATGGCGGTCAAGGTGTTCTGGTGGTCCGGGGTCGAGCCCTGCAACGTCCTCGATCACGTAAGCGTGGAGTACTCGGACCAGGCGGTCGCGATCACCCTGTTCGAGGGTCATACCGAGACCGACGAGGACGTCGCGTGCATCGAGCTCGCGCTCAAGAAGGCCACGATCGTCGAGCTCGACGAGCTCCTCGGGAACCGCAAGGTGGTAGACGGGGCCCCCTAGGGCGACTTTACACTATTAGCCAGTTGTAAAAGGTGCGTTGTTCTGGTACAATGTCTCCATGTCCAATCTGGGAGATGACTCCGCGACCAGGACCGCCAAGGTTCTGTCGCTTCCGACGCGTGCGGCGATCCTCGCAAAGCTCCTCCGCGGCGGCCCGAAAACGGTGAAGGAGATCTCCGACAGCTTCCAGATCCACCCGAACGTCGCCCGCGCGCACCTCGACCTGATGGTCGAAGCGGGATTCCTCGCCACCGACACGCGTCGCCAGGCCAAGGGTCGCCCAGCCAAGGTGTATTTCACCTGGGAGAGCGAATCCGCCGCCCTCGAAGAGGCCGGCATCGACATCCCGGACGAGCGCCGGGAGACGGCCGACGACATCGAACTCGAGATGCGCATCCTCGAACGGACCCTGGGGGATGCCCAGGTGCAGATCGCGAGGCTGCGGGAGCTCGTCGCCGAGCGATGCAGGGGCGAAACGCCGAAGATCCAGTAAGCGGGGGACGGCCGTCCCTCGAAAAGAGAACGATCCAAGGGCAAGCAAGCGATGGAGGAGGAAGCATGACCGAGTACTCGAATCCCGAAGTGCTGGTCGAGACCGACTGGCTGGAACAGAACATCGACGATCCGAACATCGTAGTGGTCGAGGTCGATGAGGATGTCGACGCCTACAGCAAGGGTCACATCCCCAACGCACTCCAGATCAATTGGGAGGCCGACCTCCACGATCTGCCCCGGCGTGAGTTCGTTTCCGCGGAGCAGCTGGCGAACGTACTGGCCGAGAAGGGCATCTCGAACGATCACACGATCGTTCTCTACGGCGGCAATAACAACTGGTTCGCTACCTACGCCTACTGGCTCCTCAAGTACCGGGGCATCGACAACGTGAAGCTCTTGAACGGCGGTCGCAAGAAGTGGGAGCTCGAGAGCAAGCTGCTCACGCAGGACGAACCCAAGCGTGAGAAGACCTCGTTCTCGGCCGGCACCGACAGGCCCGAGCTGCGGGTGTTCCGTGACGAGGTCATCGAGCGTGCCAAGTCGGGTTCGGCAGCGTGGGTCGACGTCAGATCGCCCGAGGAGTTCCGCGGCGAAGCCCTCGCTCCTCCGCACCTGCCGCAGGAGCAGGCCCAGGTGCCCGGGCACATCCCGGCAGCTTCGAACATCACCTGGTCGAAGGCCGCGAACGAAGACGGCACGTTCAAGACGGCCGACGAGCTCAAGGCCCTTTACGAGGCCGAGGGGATCACGCCGGAGAAAGACATCATCGCGTACTGCAGGATCGGCGAGCGCTCGTCGCACTCGTGGTTCGTGCTGAGCGAACTACTCGGCTACGACACCGTGCGTAACTACGACGGCTCCTGGACTGAGTACGGATCGCTGGTCGGAGTTCCGATCGAGAAGTAGTTCTGCAGGGGGTGAGGTGAGGGGCGTCGCTTCGGCGGCGCCCCTTTCGTTCGGCCGTTCGTCGAGACGAACGGCTTCTGAGCTCAAGCAGCCTTGCCGGGTGCCGGGTCTTGATTTCCGGATCGGACGCCCCTCGCCTTAGTCTGCGGGCCATGAGGATCACCGTGTTGTGCTTCGGGGCGTTCAAGGACTATCTCCCGGGTGACGCCCTGGGCAACCGGTGGACCCCCGAGGTCCCGGCGGGCTCGACGGTCGGGGATGTGGTCGACGCGCTGGGAGCCCCTCGGTCGCTGGTGTTCGGGGTTCTTCTCGACGGGGAGCAGACACCGCTCGATGCCGTGGTCCACGAGGGGGCCGAAGTCACGTTGATGCCCCCGTACTCCGGCGGGTAATCTTTGCTTTCGATCGCTGAACCATCGCCAAGGATCAGGGGGTAGTCATGGCCGAGGCCACATCCGGCGGCTCGAACGGGGCCCGCAAGAAGACCACCCGCAAGAAGACAACGGCCCGTAAGAAGACCACCGCGAAATCGGGCGCTGCCAAGACAACACGACCCCGGTCGGCAACGAAGCCGGCCGCCCCGGCGATGCTGAGATCGTTCAACCCCCGGACCGGTGAGCTCGCCGGCGAATTCCCCTCCAGCTCACCGGCGGATGTCGCCGATGCGGTCGAGCTAGCTCGCAAGGTAGCCCCGGAGTGGGCGGCGATCTCACCAGCCGGTCGCGCTCACATCCTCAAGGATGTCCGGCATGCCATCTACACGTACCTCGACGACATCGTCGAGGTCATCGCCACGGAAACCGGTAAACCCCGGACCGAGGCGTTGTTCGCGGACATCATGCCGGCGGTGCTCACGCTCATGTACTACGAGCGCACCGCCGCCAGGGTCCTGCGGTCGAAGCGCGTCGGTCCGATCATCGGTCCGCTCGCCGGCATGTCGAGCAAGGTTGAGTGGAAGCCCTTCGGGGTCGTCGGCTGCATCACGCCCTGGAACTATCCGTTCTTCCTAACGTTCATGGGGATCGCGGCGCCGTTGTTCGCCGGAAACGTCGTCGTCCTGAAGCCGTCCGAAGTAACCCCCGGGGTCGGCGAGATGATCCGCAAGGTCCTCGATCCTCTGCCCCCCGGGGTGGCGACCGTCATGCAGGGCGCGGGTGATGTCGGAGCCGCCCTGGTCGATGCACCGTGCGACAAGATCTGCTTCATCGGCTCCCCCGCAACGGGGCGGCGGATCGCCGGGGCCGCCGCGAAGCACCTCACCCCCGTTGTGATAGAGCTCGGGGGCAAGGACGCCGCGATCGTGTGTGACGACGCGGACCTCGATGTCGCGGCTGCGGGCATCGTCTGGGGCTCGTTCACCAACACCGGCCAAACCTGTGCCGCCGTCGAGCGGACCTACG
>JBKJZQ010000230.1:0-8365 GCA_046715095.1 Actinomycetota bacterium
CTCCGACGCTGACCTGTACCTCGTCAACTTCGACCTCAACTGATCTCGTCACAGCGATCGACCAATGCAACGGTTCCGGCAACGGTGGTGGTGGAACGGTGACGTGCACCGTGGACGTCACCAACAACATCACCGGTACGGAGACTCCGACGTCGGCCACGGTCAATCAATGCAACGCGTCGGGTACGGGCGGAGGCACAGCTCCGACCGTCCTCTGCGATCCCTTCCCGGCGACCACAACCAGCGCGACGGTGACCCAGTGCAACGAGGCGGGCAACGGGGGCGGCGGGACGCTACGAGTGCGATGCAACGTCGACCCAGGCTCCACTACAACCTCGATCCTCAGCGTGACGGTCAACCAGTGCAACGGTTCCGGCAACGGCGGAGGGGCAACCGTCACCTGCCGCACGGGTCTCACCAACGTCATCACTGGACCCTCACCCAGCCCGTCGCCGACCCCCGGTGCCAGCCCGTCGCCGACCCCCGGTGGACCCGCACCCAGCCCGCCCCCAGGCCAGGTCCCCCGTGTCCCTGAAGGCGGTGTAGCTACCGGTGGTGGATCCACGAGCGGAGTGGAGAACGTGGAGCTCCTCCTGCTTGGCTTCGTGTTGCTGGCTGCCGCAGGACCGGCTCTCGTTCTACGCCGGCGGGTCAGGGACAAGGCCTAACTACCTGAAAAGGATGCTCGCGAAGAAGTTCTCGACGCGCGGTAGGCGCCGTGGCCTGATCGCCAGGGCGGCTGCCGCCGTCTGCATCGTCGGCGGGGTGGGTCTGATAGGCGTATCGATCGCGTCGCAGCGCCGAGCTCCGGGGGCCGTAGAAGCCTCGGAGTCGGGGCTGCGCCCGACTATCCCGGCGCCCCGCCTATCTGAGAACGCTTCGCGGAACGTGACCGGACCGATACTCCCTCGATCGAAGCCGGTCGCTTTGGACATCCCCTCGATCGGTGTGCACTCAGTCGTGCAGTATCTCGGACTGAACGCGGACGGCGCTCTGGAAGTTCCAGCCCCCGGGCCCCATTACAACGAGGCCGCGTGGTACCGGTACTCGCCGACCCCCGGCTCACTAGGGCCCGCGGTCGTCCTCGGGCACGTTGACTCTGCGGCCGAGGGACCATCGGTGTTCTTCCGCCTCGGCGAACTGCGGGCCGGCGACCGCGTATCGATCACCCGGGCCGACGATTCGATCGCGGTGTTCATCGTGGATGAGGTACAGCGTTACGCAAAGGACAATTTTCCGACGGAACTCGTCTACGGTGACATCAACCACGCCGGGCTACGGATAGTGACTTGCGGAGGCGCCTTCGACGACACCACCGGGCACTACCTCGACAACATCGTTGTATTCGCATCACTCGTCGATCGCCCTGGAGTAGGGCCCTTCTAGTTAAGCTCGGGCCGTGCAGGCCGGGCTAACACTCCTCGTCGATCAGGGCCCACCATGGTTTTGGACCCCAGCGGCTACTTCGCCTGCGAGCGGTAGGCCTCGAGGCCCTTTGCCGCGGAGGCGCGGATCTTGTTCTGCATGAAAGCCATGCCGCCGAACACGCGTCCCATGGGACCGAGCGCTTGGCCTGCCCACGCCTTCAGATCGAACCTGTCGGCGTGGCGCAGGATCAGGCCATCCGAGAAGTCGAACGAGGCATCGATCACGTTGTGTACCTTGCGGCCGGTGGAGAAGGTGTACCAGGCCTCCCAGTGAGCGCTGCCCCGATCCTCGTCGGCGGTGACGTCACTGAACTCGATGCGTAGATCCGTGGCCCGGCTGCACAGCATCCGCCACATGTCACCTGCCCGCTCACCCTTTAAGTCTGTGAACACCGGATCCGAGAAGTGCACCTTGGGGTGGTAGCAACCGGCCATGGTCTCCGCATCTTGCTTCTGGAACGCCGAATAGAACCGGTGGATCAGCTCTTCGTTGGCAGTCATGAGGCTCCTGTTCTAGTTGGGCGGCAGGATGGCGCCACCGCTCGAGAAGGCGACGTCGGCTATGTCGATCACTCCCTGGAGTGTCCGTGAGAAGCGTAGTTGGACCTCGCGGATGTCGCTGAGATCCACGCCTTCGAACCGTTCCAGCGGGAACCTCAACTGATTGAGGATGATGTGGCCCTGGCCCCGGGGGAGGGCGGCGAGCGCGTCGTTGCCAACGTCCGACGCGACTACCTCCGCGACGTTTCCACCACCGTCGATGAGCGCGACCACGAGGTCCTGGAACTTGATCCCGCGGTTGGCGCCGTAGCCGGGAGGCAACACCGTTCGGAACTGGAACGCGTCGAACGAGCTCACGTCACGGCCTCCCACGAGAAGCTCCATGCCGAGGCGAGCATCGTCCTTCGACCAGCCGACGACCGCACGCGCAAGTCCCGGGCGATGGATGTCCTGGAACTCGTAGCCCTCGGGGACGCACGGGGTCACTTCGTCGTTAGCGCACCACCCATAGCGCGACAAGCCCTGGGGCAGCATGTCGCCGCCCTGGTCGTTGTCGCCGAGATCCGACGGCTCGGTGAAGCGCGCCAGGTCCATGCGGAAGGCGGGGGAGTCGGGAGCGAGATAGCTCACCACGACTTCCGCCGGGCCGGTGTAGTCGGGCGTTTCCGCACCTGTCCACATCGGATCGATCGAGAGATCGTCGGCGAGGTACCGCTGGAAGAAGCCGCTGATGTAGGAGCGTCCGATCCGGCGCTGCCGCTTCTCGCTGAGCCGCTCTCCGCAGTTCGAAAAATCGCCGTCGTCGAACCCTCCCGGGTATCCTCCAGAGGGCGACCACACGGTGTTGTAGAAGTTGTGGTTCGCCTTGTACAGGGTGACGGTGTGTTTCGGAGCCGGATCACCCGGCATGCTGTAGCGGGAATCGTCGAAGAAGTGAACGCCCTGCAGGTCGAAGACGTCGCCGTAGCAGTAGGGAAGCATGGTTGCGTACGGCACTCCGTTGATCAAAGCGCGGGTGAAGTCGACGGGGGCAAGCGACAGGACCGCGTCGATCCCGTAAGGATCCTCCCGCTCCTCGTCAACGGTCTTGTGCCACACGACACCCTCGCCGCCGCGCGAGTGGCCCATCGTCCCGATGCGCGACATGTCGACGCGCCCAACGAACCTGTCGTCGAACGGAGCGCCGCCCGTCGTCGACCACGTGTTCCACAGATCGAGGTGCTTGTCGAGCAGTTCGCCGCGCTGGCGCATGCCGGTGTCCTCGAGCCGGGTGCCGAAAACGTTCACGCCGTTAGCACTGACCGAGACGACGATGTAGCCGTTGCTTGCGAGTCGTTCCGATATGTAGCCGTAGCCGGCGTAGTTGGGCAGAGGTTCCCACCCCGGCCGGCAGGGCCACTGGAAACGATCCTTCTCGCCCTTGAAGCAGGAGCTGTGGTTGCCGTGGAGGAAGAGCACCAGCGGGTAGGGGCCGTTATCGAGGTCCGTCGGGTACTGGACCTCTGCGGTGAGCTCTACCTTTCGGCCGAGTCCCGTGGGCTGGAACACCTCATCACCCAGGTCGTAAACCTCAACCGACACCTCGTGCGGGCCGGGGAGGCCCGGGTCGGGCATCTTCTCGAGCGCCTTGTTCGCTCCCGAGGGACGGTCGGCCAGTCCGGCGCTCGCTGCACCTTCGTACCGCGCGGCGATGGTTGCTTCGAGAACGCCGGCGTCGGTCGTCACCGTTTCCACCGCGTGCTCGTTCGGAGTCGGAAGCCCGTACCCGATCTGCTCTCCGTCTGCAAAGACGATGTAGCGCAGCGCCCGGGGCGGGAAGGAGCCACCGACACGCACGCGATAGACAACCCGCTCCGCTCCGTCGTGGGTGACGACGACGCGCGACACGGCTACGCCCCCGCCTTGCCGCACCACGGTCCCATTGGCTTCAAGGCCCATCCGGAAGAGGGCAGGGGAGAGGGCGCCCTCCTTGGGGGCCGAGCCCAGAGCGGCCGGTGCAGGTGTGAGCGCGAGCGAACTCACCAACGCGACCGCGGCAAGGAATGCCGCCGCCGTTCTTCTACGGAGCGATCTCCTCAGGTCCATACCGTCCTCCTCATCGTTTAGAGCAGGATCAGCTACCCGATCGAGCTCGCGTCCCCGCTAGATTCTCACCCCGAACGTGTGCACATAACAGTCTGACGACGCAAGGGTCTAGGAGGTTCCTTCGCGTCGGCCTCCCCGGACGCGCCAGGAGAGAAGACCGGGGGTGACGCTGCTGCGCCACCATCCGAACGCGGCGATGCCCCACATCCACGCTGCAACCTCGCCGGCTCCAGAGTAGCTACGCGCCCCGCGCCAGATAGCAACGAACGTGTCTTGCACGACCTCTTCCACCATTCCTCGGTCCGGGCATCGCCGCCTCAGGCGGAACATGAGCCAGGGGGCGTGGCGCGTGTAGAGCTCCCGCAGAGCCATACGGTCCCCTTCGCCTACGTCGGCGAGCAGTGAGCGGTTGGTCCGCGTTTCGGTCATCACTTGTACTGTCGCACTTCGACCCCCATTCGGTTCGGCTCGGATCGTTGGGGCGAGGGGAGGAGACAGGTGCCGATGGGGTCCTTCAACAACACCGAGGTCGATCTCGCTCCCGCCGAGGTCTACCGCAGGATGCAGGAAGAAGATCTGGTCCTCATCGACGTGCGGGAGTCGTACGAGTGGGAGGCCGGACACGTCCCTGGGTCACGCCACGTGGAGATCGAGAGGGCGGCGTCCGCGGCCTCTTCGATCCCGGGCGATAGGCCCGTGGCGTTCCTCTGCCTCGGCGGGGTTCGCTCGGCCATGGTCGCCCACGGGTTCAGGGCGATCGGGATCGACGCCTGGAGTGTGGTCGGTGGCTTAGCTGCCTGGGTCGACGCCGGCCTGCCGATCGAGCCGGCCGACGGTCGCGTCGCTCCTCATTAGCAGCGGGTCAGCCGAAGATGGGCGGGAGCCCCTCGCCTCGCCCGAGCAGGATGAGAACGCCGAGAACGATGCTGAAGACGGCCGCGATCCCCCCGAAGGCCGCGTAGAGGCGGAAGTTCTTCTCCGCGCTCAGGTAACCGAGGCTCGCGGCTGCGGCGATGATCGTGTTGGTGATGAGCAGGCCGGCGATGAAGGCAAGCAGCACGGCCGTGCCGGCGATCCTGCTGTCGACCCCGGCGGCAGTGAGCAACAGCACCACCTGGGTCGGGGTCTCCGCCCCGACGCCATGCAACATCCCGATGAAGAACGTGATGGGCGATCCGTAGTCCTCCGCCGGGAGCGCCCCTCGGTGGATGTGCCGGTGACTGTGGTCGACGGTCGTGGCGACCGGTGCGGTCCGAGCGCCCTCAAGCGCCCGGAGCTCGGGATGCTCGTGCGCGTGACCCGATCCGGTCCCGTGCTCGTGCGGATGCTCGTGCTCGAGCTCGACGGTTTCCATGCGCCGGAACCGCAGCCGCAGGCGTTTCAGCAGCTGATAGAGCATCGTCATCCTGCTGCGATAGCGGAAGTTCTTGCCCTCGCGGATCAAGGAGTACGCGAGGTAGAGGCCGAGTGCCAGCAGCGTGCTTCCCACGACCGGAGTCATGACGTTCCTGACACCCTCGGGCAGCAGCTCACCGAAGTACACGGCCAGCAGCCCGAGGATGAGGATCACGAGCGCGTGCCCGAGGGCGTAGGCGAGGGCCAGCATCATCGACCGCTTGCGGTCCTTCTGTGTCCCGGTGATGTCGGTGATCGCCGCGATGTGGTCCCAGTCGGCTCCGTGTCGCAGCCCGAAGGTGAAGGCCGTGGCGATCACTCCCCACGCCCAACCCCCTGAAGCGCCGAGGACGAGGTGCTTCACGCGGAACCCTTCATGGGCTCATTGTGTCCCATCTGTTCTGCCGGTCGTCGAGACGACCGGTTCTCGCCGCCCTCGTGCGTCCGGCAAACGAAGACGCGCGACGAACGCGGATCGTTCTAAGCCACCTTGTCCACCGACGGAGAGTTCCGGTGATCCTCGATCAG
Source organism: Actinomycetota bacterium (assembly GCA_046715095.1). GTDB lineage: Bacteria > Actinomycetota > CADDZG01 > CADDZG01 > WHSQ01 > WHTI01. The sequence goes on from JBKJZQ010000230.1 coordinate 5,937, forward strand.
GTCCACGACGGCTTCCTCGATCCGCCCCTGGATCAAGAGGCCGCCGTCGATATCATCCGTCCCGAGGGCTTCGAGGACGGGGTGGATCGTCCATCCGGTGTTGAAACGGTCGATCACCCGGGGGTCCACGTACGACTTCCGGCACACGGTGGGCGTGTTTCCGAGGTAGTGGGCCACCTCCTTGATCGCACGAGCCACCGCCCGCTTCTTCGACGTCGCCGATGTGATCGCATGTCCCGAGACGGCGAGGGCGACCGCGGCGAGCACGGTTCCGCTCCAGGTCCTGAAGTCCTTGGCGCTGAAATCCTCTCCGGCGATCGATTTCAGGTACTCGTTGATCTCGGCCGAGCGGACGTCGCACCAGATGCCGCCCTTCTTGTAAGCGAGCAGCTCGTCTCCGCCGCCGCGCCTACTCTTCAGCGTGCGGACGATGCCGGCCACCTCGGGATCGATCAACGACCACAGACGGTGGAGCCCGCCCTTGGCGTTGTAGTCGAAGAGGACCGAATCGTCCTTGACCGTGACGTGATCCTTCCTGATGGTGGCGAGACCGTAGGTCTCGTGGGTCTGCGCGTAGTCCTCGCCACCGATCCGGAAGAAACCCCGGTCGAGGAGCCGGATCGAGCACGCGAGTACCTTCTCCCGGGACACCCCGGGCTCGGCCAAACGTTCTTCGACCTCGACCCTGACCGACGGCAGCACGCGCGCCAGCCGGAGCATGCGGTCGAACTTCTCCTGGTCCCTGCGAGCCCGCCAGCGCTCGTGATACAGGTACTGCTTCCTGCCGGCCGCGTCGAGCCCGATCGCCTGGAGATGACCCATGTCGTCGGCGCAGATCCAGACCTCTTTCCAGGCGGGCGGTATCGCCAGGGCGGAGATTCGGTCGAGTACGAAGTCCTCGTCGACTTTCTCTCCTGTTTCCTGGTCGAAGTACTCGAACCCCCGGCCCCTGCGGCGACGCTCTATGCCCGGGCCCGAGGGGTCGGCCTTACGAAGACGCGCCATCGGTGTCCTTTGTTCGGATGATCGGATGATCGGGTAACCGGTCGGTACCCAAGCCCGAGCCTCGGCTAACGAAGGACCTGAGAGGGAGACGGAGAACAGAGGGGTCATGGACTCGAGTAGGCGGGACTTCCTCAGGGCTGCAGGCTTCATCGGCGCCGCATCCGTGCTCCCGTGGGGCGGGACGAGCCTCGCCCGCGCCGGAATCTCCAGGGCCGAGCTCGAGGCCGTGGCTTCGCTCACGACGCTAGGACAGACGATCGTGAAGGGACGGAAGGTCTCGGAGGGGACCACCGGCGCCTACCACCGTCTGAGATGGGGGCGCGGCGAGGGCCACATCACCCGCGCCGAGCTGGCAGGCACCGCCCCGAAGTCAGGGGGCCGCCGTTCGCTTCTGAACTTCGTCCACTTCACCGACATCCACATCGTCGATGCTCAGTCACCGGCCAGGGTCGAGTTCCTCGATCGCTTCGCGGATCCCGGGATGGGATGCGAGGGCGTTCCGTTCTCGTCCGCCCAGCGGCCGCAGGAGATGCTCACGCTCCACGTGCTCGAGTCGATGATCCGGCAGATCCGCAAGATCAGACACAGTCCCATCTCGAGGGAGAAGCTCGAGCTCATCGTGTGTACCGGCGACAACATCGACAACGAACAGTTTAACGAGCTCCGCTGGTTCATCGATGCGATGGACGGGGGCCGGAAGATCTCGAGCAACTCGGGAGGCGCCTCGTACGAGGGCGTTCAGTCGGCCGAGTGGAACGATCCCGAGTACTGGCATCCGTCCCCCGGCGTCGACGACAAGTACAAGCAGCGCTACGGGTTTCCCGATTACGAAGGCCTGCTCGAGAGTGCGCTCGAACCGTTCCCCGCTCACGGCGTAAGGCTGCCGTGGTACCAGACGTTCGGAAACCACGACGGTCTGCTGCAGGGGAATGTGGGCAGCAATCCGGTCTTCGACGCGCTTGCGGTCGGAAGCCTGAAGCCGGCCGAGCTCCTCCCGGGCGTCAATCCGTGCGACGCGTTCGAGACCTTCAGGAACAACCCGGCGGCGCTGGCGGGCGCCCCGGCCAGGATGGTGGCCGCCGATCCGAACCGGCGTCCGGTCAACCGCCTCGAGTACATCGAAGAGATGTTCAGGTCCACCGGGACGCCGGTGGGGCACGGCTTCACGAAGGTCAACCGGGATACCGGCGTGGCGTACTGGCACTCGGACAAGCGCCCCGGCTTCAGGCTCATCGGGCTCGACACGGTCAATCCCGGCGGTTACTCAGAGGGAAGCATCGGCGCCGCGCAGCTGGCGTGGCTCGAAGCTCGCCTGCATGAGGTTTCGTCCCGGTACTTCGATTCCGTGGGCGAAGAGATCACCCAGGATGTCGAGGACAGGCTCGTCATCCTCTTCTCCCATCACGGCATCCGCTCTCTCACGA
>JBKJZQ010000231.1:0-4638 GCA_046715095.1 Actinomycetota bacterium
CTACACGACCGAGGTCGAAGGCACCAAGAACCTCCTCGCCGCGTGCTCGGAGGCGGGCGCCTCCCACTTCGTCTACGTCTCGATCGTGGGGGTTGACCGGATACCGCTGTCCTACTACCGGGCGAAACTCGATGCCGAAGCGGCCGTCGAGAAAGGGCCGATCCCCTGGACGATCCTCCGGGCCACCCAGTTCCACAACCTGATCGTCGGAGCCCTTGAGGTGGCGTCGAAGAAGCTGCCTGTGCTTCCCGTGCCGAAAGGCTTCCGCTTCCAGGTGCTCGACACTTCCGACTGCGCGCGCCGCCTCGTCGAGCTGGCCGAAGGAGGGCCCGCCGGGAGGGCCGCCGATATCGGCGGCCCCGAGGTCCGCCCGATCGAGGAACTGGCGCGCTCCTTCGCTACCTTCGCCGGGACCAACAAGCGGGTGATCCGTCTGCCAACGTTCGGCAAGAAGGCCAAGGCCTTCCGCGCGGGAGGGAACCTCAGCCCCGAGAACACGTACGGGACCGTGACCTTCGAGGAGTTCCTCGACCGGCGGCCGGAAAAGAAGTAGACCGGTCGCTCAGGCGACCGAGACCGTCACGGCGTGGTAGCCGGACGCGCCGTCGGGGTGAGGCGGTACGGGATCCGGCGTCTGCGTCTCGCCGGCGCCATCGGTCGCGCGGCACATGACCTCGACGGCTCCGGATGCCTCCGGAATCCACCGGAACGCCCACTGGCGCCACGAGAAGTCCGACAGCGGCTGCTTCAGCTGTGCCTCGGCCCACGACTGTCCGCCGTCGGTCGAGACTTCGACCTTCGATATCTTCCGGTCCCCGGCCCACGCGACCCCCGCGACCCAGGTCTCCTCGCCGGCCGAAGCGGCCCCGTCATCACCGGCGACGTCGATCCGCGACTGGGTCTTTACCGCGGCGTCGTCCGACCATCCTCTCTTCTGCCAGTAGCCCTGGAAGTCGGTGGGCACCACCTCGATCTCCTCGAGCCACTTGACGTTCTTCATGCCGTAGATCGCCGGGATGCGAACGCGGCACGGGAACCCGTGGCCCTGCTGCAGCGGTTCGCCGTTCTGGGACACGGCCAGGAGCACGGAGGGGTCAAGCGCGAGCTCGAGAGGGATCGAGTCCGAGTACCCATCCGCGGCACGGAACACGACGTCCATCGCCCCGGAGCGCACGCCCGCGGCTTCGAGAACATCCTTCAGACGAACCCCACCCCATGCGGAGTTGCCGACCAGGTCGCCACCGACCTCGTTCGAGACGCAGCTCAACGTGACGTACTCCTCGACGACATCGAACGACTCCTGGAGGCTCTGGAAGGTGAAGCTCATCGGTTCATCGACCTCGCCGCCGACCCCCAGGCTCCATCCGGACGCGTCCACGGACGGCTGGACGAGATTGATGTCGACGATGTAGTGATCAGACGCGCTGGTCACTTCCGGTGAGAGTCCCGGGATGCTCGGGAAGTCCGTATCGACCGTCGCCGAAACGCGCCGCACCGGTGCAACGAGGTCGACATCGGTGTTGGGACCCGACAGCTTGCCGGAGATGAACCGAACCACCGCGCCTCCGGCGGTGAGTCCCACGGTCGCAAGGAGCCCCACCTTGATGGCCTGGCGGCGGCCCTCCTCTGGATCGTCCGATGCGACAAGGCCCCCATATATCGAGCGCGCGACATAGGCGTAGAACAAGATGGCGATGAACGAACCGAAGAACGTCTGCGCGACGCTTGCGGAGATCGAGGGTGAGGCAAGGGATGCAGCGAACGCGAGCGAGCCGAGGACGATGCCGGTGAGGTAGGGCCGGATCGCTCCTGCATTCCCTGCTGCCTTCCTCGTGCGCGCCAGTGCCTCGGCTCCGAAGGCAACCGTCACCACCAGCGCGCCGATCGTCAGAAGCCGTCGCGCCCAGTGGCCGAGCGTCTCGATGAAGAACGTTGCTAGATCGCCGGGAGTCGCTCTGAGGAACCTCTCCGCGAGCGCTTGGGGAGCGAACGGGGCGTGGTCGAAGACGACCGAGACCGCCCACAGGAGCACGACGGTGGAGGCGGCGGCGATCCCACCCGCGAGCCGGGCGTTGTTCCGCGAGAGGTTACTGCCGGAACGGGGGCCGGTACCGGGGGAGGCCGCGGTGGGCGCTTGCATGCGTCCCATTGTGTGACCTGCAGCGCTTTAGCGGTGGTGCGAGCGGGGCGGCTACCAGCCGCGCTCTCTCCACTCCTCGAGGTGGGGTTTCTCGGTCCCGATCGTGGTGTCGTTACCGTGGCCCGGATATACCCGCGTCTCACCCGGGAGGGTGAACAGCTTGGTTTCGATCGCATCGATGATCTGCGCGAACGCCTCCCGGCTCCCCCATGTGTTCCCGGGTCCACCAGGGAACAGCGTGTCTCCGGAGATCAAGTGCTCGCCTGCGAGGAGGCAGATACCGCCGGGGGTGTGCCCCGGGGTGAAGAGGACCCGCGCCTCCCGGTTGCCGAAATGGACCTGGTTTCCGTCGGAGAGCTTGCGGTTGATCGCCACCGGATAGTCCTCGCCCGGGTGCGCATAGACCGGCACCCCCAGCCGTTCTACGAGACCCGGAAGCGCCTGGATGTGGTCGGCGTGAGCGTGGGTCTGGACGATCCCGACGACGTTGGCTCCTTCACATCCGGCCAGGATAAGGTCGGCCTCGAAACAACCGTCGACCAGCAGCGCGTCGTGGGTCTCGGGGTCCTCGAGGACGTAGACGTTGTTCTCCATGTCCCCGACCCGGATCTTCCGCACGATCAGATCGTCGCCTTCATAATGATGTTGGATCTGACTCACCCCTTCTGTTCTGCCGGTCGTCGAGACGACCGGCTTCTGGATTCGTGCGACTCAACAAACGTGCGAGTCCTCCGCTCCTAGCAGACGACCGGCTTCTGGATTCGTGCGGCGCAACGAGTGTGCGAGTCCTCCGTTTCTAGGAGATCACCGTTTTCTAGAAGATCACCGTTGCATCCAGAGCGCCGATCTTCACCTTTGTTCCGGGTTCGATCGTGTGCTTGAGGATGGCGAGCGCGTTCTGCCCCGCCGCCGAAGTTACGGTTCCTGCCGGTTCGCCGTCCACCGAGACATCATCTCCGACCGCCACCGGCCCGGCGGCTTCGAGACGCCTCACCTTCCGGTTGACCTTGCCCCGGAAGTGGATCTTGGCAACCGTCTCCTGGCCCACGTAGCAACCCTTGTCGAAGTCGAGCGCCCCGAACTCTTCGAGACGTGCTTCCTGCGGGATCGACCTTTGATCCATGTCCCGTCCCCACCGCGGGATGCCCGCGTCGATCCTGAGGGCTTCGAGCTCCTCTTCCGAGATCTCGGTCGCGCCGTCTGCGATCACCCGAGTCGCTCCGGGGAGCTCAGCTCGAGGAACCCACACATAACCCGCGGGCGTGCCGAGCGCGTTCGTTGCGTGGGTCACTCCCTCCGAGACCTTGCCGGCGAGGTCCTGCCATCCCTCACCGACGAGCAGGATGAGGCCCATCTCGCCGGTCACGTCGTCGATCTCGACCTGGGTGGCGAACAGATAGCGGCGAAACTCCTCGGGGAACGTTTCGCCCAGAGAGTCCTCGAAGTGCATAAGGATCTCGTCGTCGGTTGCGACCGCTTCGAAGAAGCCGACCATCCGCCCCTTGGCGGTCAGCATCGCCCCCGATCGGGATTCGCCCACCGAGATGTCCTCGAACGACCGCGTAACGATCTGATGGAGGAACCAGGCGCGCTGGGGCCCGGTGAAGCGGAGCTTCCCGCGGCTCGATCTGTCGGCGTATCTCATGTCCTCCGGTGCACCTCCATTCTCATATCCTCAACCATCAGTGGACCTGACCCTTTCCCCCGAGCACCGGCAGATCCGGGATACCGCCCGGATGTTCGTCGAGCGCGAGGTGCTTCCTTACGCCCGCGAGTGGGACCGGGCCGAGGAGATGGACCGGGGGATCGTCCAGAAGCTGGCCGATCTAGGCTTCCTGGGAGGCCCGATCCCCACCGAGTACGGCGGCGCCGGCCTCGACCATCTCTCGTACTGTTTGATCGTAGAAGAGGTCGGCAAGGGCGACTCCTCGGTCCGGGGCGTGATCTCGGTCAACGTCGGCCTGGTCGCAAAGACGATCCTCAAGTGGGGAACCGAGGACCAGAAACGGAGATGGCTGCCGGCGTTGTGCTCCGGAGAGTCTCTCGGTTGCTACGCGCTGACCGAACCGGGATCAGGCTCCGACGCCGCGGCGCTGACCATGAAAGCCGTGCGGGATGGCGGCTCGTGGATCCTCTCCGGCACGAAGATGTTCATCACGAACGGCGCCTGGGCCACCCATGCCCTGGTCTTCGCGCGCACCGGAGACGACGGTCCCAAAGGCATCACCTGTTTCGTGGTGGAGACGGCGGCCGACGGTTTCTCGACCACGCCGGTGAAGGGAAAGCTGGGCCTACGCGCGCAGGACACCGCCGAACTGATCCTCGACGGGGTCCGGGTACCCGATGAGAACCGCCTCGGCGGCGAGGGCGAGGGGTTCAAGGTCGCGATGTCGGCCCTCGACAACGGCCGCATGTCTCTGGCATCCGGATGCGTCGGCATCGCCCAGGGATGCCTCGAGGCATCGGTGGCATACGCGAAGGAGCGCGAGACGTTCGGC
>JBKJZQ010000232.1:0-11468 GCA_046715095.1 Actinomycetota bacterium
TTCTATCCCGCGTGGACCTACAACGGTCGTGTGCCCGGACCGACTATCCGTGCGACGGAGGGCGATCTGCTCGGGATCCGCCTCATCAACTCCACCGAGCATCTGCACACGATCCACTGGCATTCGATCCACCCTGCGGCGATGGACGGGATCCCGGGGGCCGGTGAGGTCGGTCCGGGGCGGCTCTCGCCACAGGGGAAGTCGCGCTCGGTACCTTCCTCGTCATGGGATTCGCGCTACACAACACGACGGAAGGCCTTGCGATCGTGGCCCCAATGGGCCGCGAGGGCGAGCGGCCTGCGCTGCGTCACTTCGTGTTGCTCGGCGCGATCGCGGGCGTCCCTGTGATCGCCGGAGCGTGGGCGGGTGGTTTCATCTTCAACGCCGCATGGGCGGCACTCGCGTTCGGTGTAGCCGCAGGAGCGATCGCGCAGGTGATCTGGACGATCGGACGCAGCATCAAAGGTGGACTTGCGACCGCCGCAGGAGCCGGAGGCTTCGTCGCCGGGCTTGGATTCATGTACCTCACTTCGCTGTTGACCGCGTAGGGTGCCCACGTGGAAGAGAAGTCCCTGGCCGTCCTGTGCGACGGGCTCCGTCTGAGGGGCGGTGCCTACGTTCCCGATGAGCCCCGGGGGGTCATCGTGCTCCTGCACGGGATCCCTTCCGTCTCTCCTCCCGAGGCCGGCGATGAGGGCTATCCGGGTCTGGCCCGGCGGCTCGCCGAACAGGGATGGATCGCCGCGTGGGCAGGGATGCGGGGAGCCAAGGAGTCGCCCGGTTTCTTTTCGATCGAAGGATGGGTCAGGGACGCTCGCGCGATCGTCGACGCCGCCCGCGCGCTCGAAGGTGCGGCGGGCCTTCCGCTGGCGATCCTCGGTTCGTCGGCCGGGGGAGCGGTGGCGTGCGAGGTGGTGGCGCGAGGAGCGCCGGTCGACGCGCTCGTCCTCTTCGCCGCTCCCTCGCGGTGGGTTTCGTTCGCCGGTGAGGCGGCTGCGGCCGTGAAGCGGATCCGCGAGGATGCGGGGATGGAGCTGGCCCCCGAGGTCCTGGCCGATCCGAGGGGATGGGCGTCCGAGTTCGAATCGGTAACGGCGGAGAAAGCGATCGTGGGCGTCAAGGTTCCGGTCCTCGTGGTGCACGGCGACGCCGACGACGTCGTGCCGGTCGACCACGCCCGGCGGATCGCCGAGCGCTCTCGCTCGGCCGAGCTCCGCATCATCGAAGGCGCGCCGCATCAGTTGAGAAGGGTGGACGAGGCGGTCGAGGTCGCCGCCGAGTGGCTCGGGCGGGTGCTGTGAAGATCGCGCTGGGCGGCATCGTCTTTTTGGGGCTGGCGCTGACGCTGTCCCTCGCGGTGAAGGAAGGCATCGATACGCGAGGCGCTGTGACCCTCATCCTGATCCTCGGCTCTGGAGCCCTGGCCTTCGCCGCCATCCGCAGGTCGCGCTTTGGCGGGGTAGGTCCGATCAGGTGTCCCGGATGCTCCGGCTTGAACTCCCCTCACGCCCCTTATTGCAAGCACTGCGGGGTCCATTTCGAGGACTGAGCTATCGTCGAGACCCCTTTCCTTTCGTGGAGGTTCCGGTGGCAGATAAGAGCAGCGATTCTTTCGATGTAGTGATCCTCGGCGGCGGCAACGCCGGTTACTCGTGCGCGTTTCGGGCAGTGGGGCTCGGGTTGTCGGTAGCGATGATCGAGAACGACAAGGTCGGCGGGACGTGCCTCCACAGGGGCTGTATCCCGACCAAAGCTCTCCTCCACTCGGCCGACCTGCTCGACGAGATCCGGTCCGCCGGTAAGTTCGGCATCAAGACCTCTGAGCCCGACTACGACTGGGCTCAAGTTCAGAACTTCAAGCAGTCGGTCGTCGACCGGATGTACAAGGGCCTGTCGAGCCTCGTCAAGAAGAAGAAGATCGAGCTCATCGAGGGCACTGGCACGCTCGTCGACAAGAGGACGATCGCGGTCAAGACCTCTGATGGAGATCGTGCGGTCACGGCGAACAAGGGGATCGTCATTTCGACCGGGTCGGTGCCGCGCGACCTCCCGTTCCTCAAAGCCGATGGCGACAACGTGCACAACTCGAACCACGGTTTGACCGCCGAAGACGTTCCGGCCTCGGTCGTCGTCGTGGGCGGGAACTACATCGGTCTCGAGTTCGCGAGCGTCTACCGCAGCTTCGGCGCTGAGGTCACCGTGGTCGAGATGCTCCCCAAGGTCGCCCCCGCGGAAGACGCGGACATCTCCAAGTCGTTGCAGCAGTTGCTCGAGAAGCGAGGCATCCGGATCCTCACCGGCACCTCCGTGACGTCGGCCGAGACGAGTTCCTCGGGCGTCGAGGTCAAGGTGGAGAAGGACGGCAAAGAGGAGACGCTCAAGGCCGACCGTGCGTTCGTCGCGATCGGGCGCGCTCCGCGCTCCGACGGCATCGGTCTCGAGGAGGCCGGCGTCAAGACCGACAAGGGGTTCATCATCGTGGATCCGTTGTTCCACACCTCCGCCGAAGGCGTCTATGCGATCGGCGACGTCATTCACGTCCCGGACTCGGGATGGCCGCATCCGCAGCTCGCGCACGTTGCGTTCATCGAAGGCACCAAGGTTGCAGAGGTGCTCGGCGGCGAGCAGCCGAGCTCCGTTGACTACAAGAACATCCCGCACATCATCTATTGCCACCCGGAGGTGGCGGCCGTCGGGCTAACCGAAGACAAGGCGAAAGAGATGGGTTACGAGGTCGTGACCGCGAAGTATCCGTGGCAGGCGAACGCCCGGGCGCTCATGCTGGGTGGGGGCCAGGGCTTCGTGAAGACCGTGGCGGAGAAAGACGGCGCCGTGCTTGGTGTGCACATCATCGGCGCACGTGCGTCCGACCTCATCACCGAGGCCCAGCTGGCGACATCGTGGGAGGCCTATCCGAGCGAGCTCGCCGAGCTGATCCACCCGCATCCGACCCTGACCGAGGCCCTCGGCGAGACGTTCCTGCACCTCGCCGGCAAACCTCTGCACGGATAGGCGGCCGCCACCACGTGAGCAACCGCCGGACCAAGATCGTCGCGACGCTGGGTCCCGCTAGTGATGAAGCAGACGCGATCGCGACGCTCATCGCCGCGGGAACCGACGTCTTCAGGCTGAACTTCGCTCATGCAGATCCCGAACGGCACGCGCGTACCGCGCGCCTGGTCAGCGACGTCGCCGAGGACAAGGGACGGATCGTCGGTCTCCTGGCCGACCTTCCCGGGCCCAAGATGCGTTCCGGACCCGTTCGCGGAGACGAGGTCGTCCTCGCGACCGATGCGCGCTTCGTTCTGACGGCGAAGGACGTCGAAGGGGATGAGACCCGCGCTTCGACCACGGTGGGGGATCTCGCGGCGATGGTCTCGAAGGGCGACGAGATCTTCCTGGCGGACGGCGAGATCGTCCTCGTCGTCGAAAACGTGAGGGAGGGCGAGGTCGTTACGACCGTCGTGCGTGGGGGTGTGCTGCGGTCACGCAAGGGGATGCACCTTCCTCGGTCCGAACACAGGCTGCAGGCGTTCACTGAGAAGGACAGAGAGGCTCTCGATGTCGCTCTCAAGCTGAAGGTCGACCTCGTCGGTCTCTCGTTCGTCCGGAATGCCGGTGATGTCGAGCGTGCACGCGCGGCGCTCCCGAAGAGGGGCCACAAACCATTGCTCGTAGCGAAGATCGAAACGCGTTCCGCGGTCGAAGAGCTGCCGTTCATCGTCGGGGCAGCCGATGCGGTCATGATCGCCAGAGGCGACCTCGGGATCCAGACACCGTTGACGCGGGTGCCGTTATTGCAGAAGGAGATCATCAGCATCTGCAATCGCGCCGGGAAGCCGGTTATCACCGCCACCCAGATGCTCGAGTCGATGACGCACGCACCACTGCCCACACGGGCGGAGGTTGCCGACGTTGCGAACGCCGTGGTCGACGGGACCGATGCCTTGATGCTCTCGGAGGAAACCGCCATCGGAGACCACCCCGCCCTCGTCGTCGAGACCATGGCTCGAACGGCCTCGGTCGCCGAGACGTGGCCGCGAGGGAGTTCGCTCCTCGCGCAAGGCGATCTCGATGACGACAAGGTGTCGTGGGCCGTCGCCCACGCGGCGGTCGAGGCTGCCGAAGACCTGGGGGTGGCGGCGATCCTGTGCCCCACCAATTCCGGTTCTACCCCGAGGCGCGTTGCCTCGTTCCGACCCTCGATGCCGATCGTCGGCATGTCCCAGAGGACCGAGATCCTCGGTGGCCTCGCGCTGCTGTGGGGGGTCCTACCCCTGGAGGTCGTCCCGATGCCGGACGCTCGCGAGGCGGGCGAGGAGGTCAACCGGGCGGTCGGCGCGGCCCGGGATGCCGGGGTCGTGAGCGCGGGGGATCTCGTCGCCGTGGTGGCAGGCGCCCCCGGCCCCCGGGCCGGCCGCACCGACTTCGTCCGGGTGGTGCGCGTCTAGAGGACCGCCCTAGAGGTCGGCGACTGGGGCTTCGGCGGGGGACGGTTCAGATCCTCCACGACGTCCGTGGCCGCCGGCGTTGGGTCGCGCCAGAACCACAGGTACCAGCCTGCGCCGGCGAGGACGATCCCGTTGACCAGATAGATCAGGCGGTAGTCGATCACCGAGATCAGCACGACTCCGAGGCCCATCGACAACGCGAACGGGAGGGTTAGCAGCGCCTCGGCGGCGGAGAACACCCTGCCCTGGAGGTGCTCGGGCGTCTTCTTCTGGATCAGCGTCATGTAGGCCACGAGGTGACCGGCCAGGCCTATCCCGACGACCAGCAGGCCGGTAGTCACCACGGGCATCGAGGTCGACATGAGCATCGCCAGGCCGAGACCGACCGCACCGAGCGTGATGCCGAGATAGTTGACCTCGTCGATGCGACGGAGGGCTGGTCCACTGATCACACCTCCGAGGATCGCGCCTGCTCCCTGGATCGAGGCGATGACCCCGATGAACTCCGCCTCCCGGCCGAGCCCCTCATCCACGAGCGCGAACAGCGCAACTTCGAGCATCCCGATCGCCGCGAGCACGATGCAGATGACCACCATCACCACTCGGAGCGCGGGTGTCCGATTGATGTGCTGCCACCCGGCCGTCAATTCTTCTCGGAACAGGGGTCGCTCGTCGGAGCGGGCGACTTCGGGAACCTTCATCGCGGCGAGGAACGCGGCCGACGCGAAGAACGTCGCCGAGTCGATCGCCGCGATCGCACCTCCACCGAACGCCGCGAACACGGCCGCTCCAATGAGCGGTCCGATAAGCCTCAGTCCCTGGCGGATCGATTCGAGGAGCGAGTTGGCATCGCCTAGCCCGTCGGAGCTCAGCATCGTGACCAGCAGTCCCGAGCGCGCCGCGAAGAAGACCTGTTGCGACCCTCCGTAGATCAGCGCGACCGCGTAGATGATCCAGACGCGATCGGCCGACGTCACGAAGAAGAGGGCGAGGACGAGAACCCCGATGACGAGATCGTTCAGCAGCATCACTCGACGTCGCGAGAACCGGTCGATGTACACACCCGCGAAGGGCGCCAGGAACGCGGGAAGGGACAGCGCGAGGAAGACGCCTCCGGCCGCTCCATTCGACCCGGTCAGATCCTTGACCCAGATACCGAGGACGAGGAACAGGGCGACGTCGCCGAACATGTTGAGCGACTGTCCCGCGAGCAGGAGGCGGAACTGCTTGTTCCGGACCAGGTTCTTCATGCTCCCTTGCCCTGCCTCGGGTACGGCACCTCGCCGAGGTCGCCGAAGGAATCTCTGAAAGGCATCATTTGAAAATATGCTGTCATATCTCGCGGCGCCAGGCCCCCGGGACGCCCTGTCGGGAACGGCGGAGGATGCGGGATACTGGGGCTCCGGGATAAGTATTTCAAAGCATTTAGGCGGGCGCGCCGGAACGGGTGGCACGCCGTAGATCTCTCGAGGGGGAGGGCATGGCAACCGAGATCAAGATGCCGCAGCTCGGCGAGACCGTGGTCGAGGGCACGATTACCAAGTGGCTGAAGCAGAAGGGTGACTCGGTTGAGGCCGACGAGTACATCGTTGAGGTCTCGACCGACAAGGTCGACTCCGAGGTCCCCTCCTCGGCGTCGGGCGTCATCCGGGAGATCCTGGTCGAAGAGGGAGAGACGGTCTCGGTCGGGACCGCGATAGCGATCGTTGACGAAGGTGGAGAGGGCGCGGGCGAAGAGGACGGCGGCGATGGATCTTCCGAGGCCTCCGCGCCAGCCGGTGAAGCCGCCGAGCAAGAGGCCCCCGAGGCCGCTCAGGCGAAAGGCGCCGGGGACGAGTCCGACGAAGAGCCTGTAGCCGAGGGTGACTCCGGCGAGACCGCGGCCGAGGAGCGCGGCGACGGAGACACCTCCAAACGCGGGATCATCTCGCCGCTGGTCAGGCGACTCGCCGACGAGCACGACGTCCCGCTCGACGAGGTCGAAGGAACCGGCACCGGCGGGCGGATACGCAAACAGGACGTCCTGAGGTTCGTCGAAGAACGCAAGGCGAAGCCCCAGGCTAAGCCGGCGGCCCAGGCCGAGCCCGCCCCCGAGCCGAGGGAGACCGCGCCGCGGCCCCCGGCGGCGGCCCCCTCCGGTACCGGCCGCGAGGAGCTCGTCCCCTGGACGAACATCCGCCGCCGGACCGCGGAGCACATGGTCGCCAGCCATCTCGAGACCGCACGCGCGTGGAATGCGGCCGAAGCGGATTGGTCGAACGTAGTCACGGTACGCGAACGCACCAAGGCGGCGTTCCGCGAGAAGGAGGGCTTCAACCTCACCTACATGCCGATGCTGGCGAAGCTCCTATCGGACACGTTGCTCGAGATGCCCGAGGTCAACGCGACGTACGACGAGGAGCACGGCGGCAATCGCGTCAAGCACTACGTGAACATGGGGATCGCGGTTGCCCTCGAGGGCGGTGGCCTCATCGTGCCGGTGGTGAAGGGTGCCGACGAACGGAACCTCGTGGGGATCGCTCGGGGCATCAACGATCTTGTCGTGAAGGCTCGGACGAAGAAGCTGTCGCCCGACGATCTCCAGGGAGGCACGTTCACGATCACGAACCCCGGGCCGTTCGGATCGATCATCTCTGTGCCGATCATCCCTCAGGGTCAGACGGCCATCCTCGGCTTCGAGGCGATCCAGAAACGGGTGGTGGTCACCGAGGACGACGCGATCGCGATCAGAAGCATGGGCTTCTTGTCGCTATCGTGGGACCATCGGATCATCGATGGAGCCGAAGCCGCGAAGTTCCTCGCCCGTCTCAAGGAACGCATAGAAACCCACGACTTCACATCTGAACTGGCGCAATACCTGTAGCCGTAACGAAAGCGGGTCGTCTCGACGAGACGCGGAACCAAAGCGGGTCGTCTCGACGAGACGCCGAACTACAAGGGAGGGCTGAGCATCAACGAAGATGCGAACCTGGCCGCGTTGACGGCCTCGTGGATGGGTACCGTCGACTACTCCGATGCGTGGGCATTGCAGCGCGAGATGTTCCTGGCACGGCTCGACGACGAACGCGGCGACACGCTCATGCTCCTCGAGCATCCCCCGACCTACACGCTCGGGCGGCGCGCTCTCGAAGAGGATCTCGTCTACGACGAGGCCGAGCGTGCCAGGCGGGGTATCTCCCTCTACAACGTCGATAGGGGCGGGAGGGCGACCTACCACGGCCCCGGTCAACTGGTCGGCTACCCGATCCTCACTGTGGGTGATCGTTACGACGTGCTGACGTACCTCAGGAAGTTGGAAGAGGTGGTGATCAGGGTGGCGGCGACCCTTGGGGTCAAGGCCGAGCGCGATCCGGACAACACCGGCGTGTGGGTCGGCAAGAACAAGATCGGCGCGATCGGGGTGAAGATCACGCGGGGGATCACGATGCACGGGTTCGCGCTCAACGTCGTTACCGACCTGTCGATGTTCGAGGGCATCGTTCCGTGCGGGATAAAGGACCGGTGGGTCACCTCGATCGAGCAGGAAACGGGCACGCGACACTCCGTGAAGAAGGTTGCCTCGATCGCCGCCGAGCACCTCGCTGAGGTGTTCGAGCGACCGCTCGTGTGGGCGCATCCAGAGCATCTGCGCGCGCGCCCAACGGGATCATTAGGAGATCGGCCGCGAGGATCGGTGGAGGGTTAAAAAGATGGGGGGAGAGTTGTCCGAGGCAAAGGATCGTCATACCGAGTTAGGCCTCAAAGAAGAGGACCTGATCGAGATGTACCGCTTCATGCTCACCGCGCGCTTCTGCGACGAACGACAGTGGGCCCTCAACCGGATGGGCAAGGCGCCGTTCGTGGTCCCGGTGTCGGGGCACGAAGGCGCTCAGGTGGGCTCGGCGTGGGCATTCGAGAAGGGCAAGGACGTCTTCTGTCCTTACTACCGGGACCTCGCCCTCGTCCTCGTAGCGGGGATGACGCCGGAAGAGGTTTTCATGGGCCTCTTCGGGAAGGCCGCCGATCCGTCGTCCGGCGGCCGGCAGATGCCGGCCCACTGGGGTTCCAGAGAGCGTCACATCATCACCGGTTCGTCTCCGATCGCGACGCAGGTGTTGCACGGTGCGGGGATCGCACTCGCCAAGAAGATCAAGAAGTCGGACGCGGTCGTCGGTACGTGGTTCGGCGAAGGCGGCACCTCCGAAGGCGACTGGCACGGCGCGATGAACATGGCCGGCATCCACCAGCTGCCGCTCGTATTCGTCTGCGAGAACAACCAGTACGCGATCTCGGTACATGAGTCGAAGCAGGTCGCCGGGAGCGTTTACAAGCGCGCCGAGGGTTACGGGATGCCGGGGGTCCAGGGCGACGGGAACGATGTCCTCGAGTCCTACCGGTTGACCAAGGAAGCCGTCGACCGCGCCAGGGCCGGGGGAGGTCCGAGCTTGATCGAGTTACGGACCTACCGGTTCTATTCGCACACCTCGGACGACGACGACCGTACCTATCGCTCGAAGGAAGAGGTCGAGGAGGCCAAGAAGAAGGACCCGATCCCGGCGTTCGAGAGGTACCTGAGGTCGGTCGGGGTGATCGACGATCACCGGATCGCCGAGATCCGCGAGGAGATCAAGACGATCGTCGCCGAGGGCGTGAAGGCGGCCGAGGCCGCCGACTTCCCTGATCCGTCGACCGCGATGAGGAACGTCTACGCGGACCCGCCTCAGGGGGTTACGTGATGGCCGAGGGCTCGAACGGCGTCACCGAGAAGAACATCATCCAGACGATCCACGACACGCTTCACGACGAGATGAAGCGAGACGACCGCATGGTCATCCTCGGAGAGGACGTCGGGGCGCGCGGCGGCGTGTTCCGCGCCACGATGGGGTTCCTCAAAGAGTTCGGTCCGGAACGTGTGATCGACACACCACTCGACGAATGTCTCATCGCCGGGGTTTCCATCGGGCTGGCGCTAGACGACATGAGACCGGTAGCGGAGTTCCAATTCGCCGACTTCATCTTCCCGGGGTTCAACCAGATCGTGCAGGAGGCGGCGCGCATCCGCTACCGAAGCAACGGTGACTTCGGGCTTCCGCTGGTGATGCGCACCCCCTGGGGAGGGGGGGTCCACGGCGCCCTGTACCACTCGCAATCGATCGAAGCCTTCTTCGCCCACGTCCCCGGGCTCAAGGTGGTCGCCCCGTCGACCCCGGAGGATGCGAAGGGGATGCTCACCCAGGCGATCGACGATCCCGATCCGGTCCTGTTCCTCGAGCACAAGAAGACCTACCGCTTGATCAAGGGCGACGTGCCCGACGAGCGCTACACGATCCCGTTCGGCAAGGCGAAGGTGGTCCGCGAGGGCAAGGACCTCACGTGCGTCGCGTACGGCCTGATGCATCACTTCTGTCTCGAGGCCGCGAACCGTCTCTCGAAGGACGGCATCGAGGTGGAAGTGATCGATCTTAGATCGATCTACCCGCTCGACATGGATACCGTGCTCGAGTCGGTCGGCAAGACCAACAAGGCGATGATCGTTTACGAGGACAACAAGTTCCTCGGGGTCGGCGCCGAGGTCTCGGCACAGATCGCCGAGCAGGCGCTATTCGAGCTGGACGGACCGGTGGTCCGGATCGGCGCGCCGCACGTGCCGGCGATGCCGTACGCCCCGACGCTCGAGCACTGGTTCCTGCCGGCCCCGGACCGGATCGAACAACAGATGAGGAAACTCGCCGAGTTCTAGGGTCTCCAACCTGTACGAAGAGGCGCCCGGGTATCCTTAGGCATATGACCAACGTCATCCAGTCGACGATCAAGACCCGGGAGCAGATCGACCGCGACCTAAGGCGCGGAGTGAAGACCTCCGCTGCGCCCGCTCCGGGCGCGCCGCGTCCCGAGCGACGGCCGGACTGGTTGAAGGTCAAAGTCCAGCGCGGCGATAACTACACAGACCTCATGTCGATCATGCGCGAGCGCGGACTCCATACGGTGTGCGAACAGGCTGCTTGCCCCAACATCTACGAATGCTGGGAGGCCCGTGAGGCGACCTTCCTTCTGTGCGGCGACCTCTGCACGCGCCGGTGCGCGTTCTGCGACATCAAGACCCACAAGCCGGACGCCCTCGATCCGGAGGAGCCAGAGAAGATCGCGGAGGCGGTGAGGTTGATGGGCCTCAGGTTCGCGGTCATAACTGGGGTCGCCAGAGACGATCTCGATGACGCGGCATCGGCGCACTGGGCGGCCACGGTCCGGGCGGTCCGCGCGGCGATGCCGGGGTGCGGCATCGAGGTTCTCATCCCGGACTTCAAGGGCCGCAAGGAACACCCGCGCGCGTCTCTCGCTCGGGTTATCGAAGCAAAGCCGGACGTGCTCGCCCACAACCTCGAAACCGTCCCCCGGCTCCATCGCGAGATCCGACCGGGGTTCGGTTACCGAGCCAGCCTCGGCCTGCTCGCGTGGTCCAAGGAGTTGAGTGGCGAGGGGGTAACGAAGTCGAACATCATCGTGGGCATGGGCGAGACCGAGGACGAGGTCTACGGCGCGATGCGGGATCTCCGCGCCACCGGCTGCGACGTCCTGACCATCGGTCAGTACCTCCAACCGAGTGTGTCCTGGCATCTCCCGGTCGACCGCTGGGTGCACCCCGACGAGTTCGCGAGGTTCAGACGTACGGCGAGGACGAACTGGGATTCGCGTGGGTGGAATCCGGGCCCCTCGTTCGCTCGAGCTACCGCGCAGGCAAGCAGTACCGCAGCGCGGTGGCCCGTCTGTCCGGTTAGCCGCCGACGGGCAACGCTCGGCCCTCTCGCTTGGTATGAAGCTCCTACCAGAGCAAGGGAGGCGGACGCATGCAGCTCAAGAACACCGTAGGGATCGTGACCGGGGCGTCGCGCGGGATCGGCGTGGTGCTCGCCGAGCACCTGGCCCGCAAAGGCGTCAACCTTGCGCTCGCCGCTCGTTCCGAGGCCGACCTCGAGAAGACCGCCGAGAAGGTCCGGGTCTATGGGATCCGGGCGATCACCGTGCCCACGGACGTGACGG
>JBKJZQ010000233.1:0-9685 GCA_046715095.1 Actinomycetota bacterium
GCCCTCGCGGCCAAGGGTGTACTCGAGCGCTTCACCGAGAGCGGTCTCGTCTTCGATGAGGAGGATCCTCAGCATCAATGCACCTCCGCTTCGTTCGAGTAGTTGCCTGATGTGGCACTGGTTGCCGGGAGGCGAACCACGAAGCTGGTTCCCGTTCCTAACTCGCTGTTCACGCTCACGGTGCCACCGTGGAGGTCCACGGCATGCTTGACGAGCGCCAATCCCAATCCGGTCCCTCCCCGATCGCGGGAGCGTGCTTTGTCGACCCGGTAGAAACGCTCGAAGATGCGCTTCTGGGAATCGAGGGGGATACCGATCCCCGTGTCTTCGATCTCGAGGACCGCCTGCGACCCGTCAACCCCGAGGCGAAGCTCGACCTGCCCGCCTTCCGGGGTGTACCGGATGGCGTTCTCGACCAGGTTCCTCACGATGAGGCCCAGTTGCGCCTCATCGCCCTGGACGGTCACCACCGGCGGGAGGTCTGTCCTCAGCCGGATCACTTTCGCGGCGGCGTCTCCGCGCAGCTCCTCGACCTCCCTCCGCGTTACGGCCGCGAGATCGATCTCCGACCGGGGGGCCGAGGAAGGGTTCTCCAGCCTCGAAAGATCGAGCAGGTCGACGATCAACCGGCTCAGCCTCTCGGATTCTTCGACCAAACGGTGGGCGAAGCGCGTCGCGCTCTCGGAGTCGTCGTCGATCGCCTCGGTGATCGCTTCCGCGAGCGCACGGAGCCCGGCGACAGGACTTTTCAATTCGTGGGATGCGTTGGCCACGAACTCCGTACGGACCTGCTGGACCCGAAGTTCCTCCGTCGCGTCCTGGAGCACCGAGATCACCCCGCTGCCGTCCTCCAGGGGGGTCGAGCGGACCCGCAACGTCCGGTGCTTCGGATACCAGACCGCGACGTCCTCCTCGACCGTCTTCTCGGTGAGGAGAGCCCGCCCGCCAACCCCCGGGATCTCTTCTTGAGGCAGCTTGCGGGGGAGCCTCCCGGTGTGAAGGCCGAGCATCTTTCTAGCGGCGCCGTTGGCGAGCACGGGACGCAGGCTTTCGTCGAGGACGACCACGCCTTCGGTCATCCGCTCGAGGATCTCGTCCGCCCGGCTGGGTATCGCTCGATCGGGCGGCCCGCTGGGGGCTTTGACGGACGGTTTGCCGGACGTCTCGACTCTCCTAGCACGGGCCCACAGGAACGCCGTGGCGACCAGGAGGATCCCTACGATGCCCCACAACACAGGCTCGGTCATAATTCATTCATCTCGAGCGGAAGTCTAGTTGCGGTCGAGTCTCCAGGGGTTGATGCAATGATGTGTTCACCTGAGGTTCCAGGGAGTTCGCGCTCGGTTCATATCGAGGAGGGAGGCTGGCATCATGAGTAGTTCGTTCGAACCCGAAGCCAGACGCGCCGGCTTCCACGAAGAGCTCGAGGCTGCAGAGACCGCTCTCCTCGCGTTGGGCGGCGCGGTCGCGCGTCAGCTGAAGCTCGTGATGGACGCGGTGACCCGGCAAGACGTCGAGCTCACTCACGATGTCATCGCAGGTGATGATGTAGCCGACCGGATCTATCTGGAGAACCAGGAGAGGATCCTCAACCTGCTGGCCCTGCAGGCCCCCGTGGCGCGCGACCTGAGGTTGGTCAGCGCCATCCTCCACTCCAACCTCCACCTCGAGCGGATGGGCGACCTGTGCGTGAACATCGCAAAGTTCGTACGCAATGAGCACGCCTATCCGGCCGACTCCCCGATGGTGTCGCGGCTCCAGGAGATGGGGGCGCGCCTGGAAGAGATGCTCGAGGTCGCTCTCTCCGCGTTCGCCCAGAGATCGGTGGACCTGGCCGAAGAGTTGCCCCAGAGGGACGAGGTCCTCAACCGGCTCAATCGGGGGATGCTCGACGATCTCAGGGCTTACGCCGGCGACGAAGAGGCCTTCGAGTGGGCGACGAACATGGTTCTGGTCGCCCGGTACCTAGAGCGGTTCGGCGACCACTGCGTCGATGTTGGAGAGCAGATCGCCTTCCTCGTCACCGGCATCTTCCGCGAGTTCACCGACGCGTCCCGCCCCACTCCCTGATTCTGGTTTTCAACGCTCCGGTTTCAGCTCCAGAAGGGTCGCCTCCGGGCGCGCCAGGAACCTGATCGGCGAGTACCTGGTGGTCCCCAGCCCCGGGCTCACGTGGAGCCACCCCCGTCCGATCCGGTGCAGCCCCCCGGCTAGCTCCAGCGGCAGGGAGCAGTTCGTCACCAGCGCCCCCACGAGCGGCATCCGCACCTGCCCGGCATGGGTGTGACCGGCCAGCACGAGATCGAAGCCGGCCAGCAACCACTCGGAGACGATGTCGGGCGCGTGGATCAGGGCTATCGCGAGGGCTTCGTCTTCGGATCGTTCGGCGTGGTCGGTTGTGTGGCGGTGGAGATACGGATCGTCCGTACCCGCGATCCGGATCTTGACCGGGCCGTCGTCGATGAGCTCGGTGCGGTTGAGTACTCCGGTCCAGCCGTTCGAGACGAGCCCTTCCTCCAGGCGCGCCGAGGAGTTCTTCGCGGCGGCGACCGGCGTGCGCTCGAGCTTCAGGAGTGCCCGGAAGATGCCCGCGACCCCTCTGAACGACGAGCGGTAGTAGTCGTGTGAGCCCAGGACGTAGAAGCGACCGAGGCGCGCCGGGAGACGACCGAAGGCGGCCACCAGCGGTTCGATCCCGGAATCGTTCTCGATGAGGTCTCCGGTGGCCAATATGAGGTCGGGAGTGACTTCCAAGATGTCCGGAAGCCGGTTCAGGAAGTCGATCAAGCGACCACCCGACGCAGCGAGATGGGTGTCCGAGAGGTGGAGGATCGTCAGGGGCGGGACGCCTGCGGCGACGGGGATCTCGTGGCGCACGAGCCGGAAGGCCTTGGCCTCGGCCAGGGCGTAGGCGGCGGCCCCAGCGGCTGCGAGGCCGCCGAGCGCCAGGGCTAGAGTGGCGTCTCGAGTGGCGCGGTGGGGTGCCATCCGGTCGAGGATACTGTCGAGGTGAAACTGTCCCTTCGCTGGAAGATCATGGGCGGGTTCGGGCTCATGCTCCTGTTCATCGCCCTGCTCGGGTGGGTGACGCTCTCGCTCTTCGGCTCGGTCAGGGCCGTCCAGCGGAAGGTGTTCAGGGAGGCGATCCCGGCCCTCGTCGCGGTCGACGAGATCGTCCGCTCCTATACCGCGCAGTCCGGCGCGGTCCGAGGTTCGTTGATCGGGAGCATGGACGCGCTCCTCGATCGCTATCAGCGTGAGGTCGAGGTCGCCGAGCACTGGGAGGCCCGGGCCCGCGAGTTGCTCACCGATGGCCGCGAAAGGGAACTCCTCGACAACCTGACCGAGGCCGGTAGCCAGTTCCATAGCCTCGTTGACGAAGAGGTGATCCCGAAGGCGATGGCCGGCAACCGGGCACAGGCATTCCTGATCCTGGGTCAGGATGGATCGAGGCTGATCCAGGACATCGAGGTTCAAGGCGAGCTCTTGCGGACGCTTCAGGAGCAGCGCGTCCAAGACACCGAGAACGAGCTCAGCTCTCGCTCGAGGCAGGCCTTGATCATCCTCGTCATCGTGCTCGTCGGTGTCGGCATCGCTGGCATCGCGCTGGCGTTCCTCTTGCCGCGGCGCCTCTCCCGCAACATCTCGCGACTCGTGGAGGCGACCAGAGCCATCGGCCGCGGCGACTTCGAGCACGACGTGGGCATCCACTCCGGCGACGAGGTTGAGGAGCTCGCCACGCGCTTCACCGAGATGCAGTCGGGACTTCAGCGGCTTCAGCAGCTTGCCCTTCAGGACCGTGAACTAGAGATCGCGGCTTCGATCCAGCGGAACCTATTGATCCGCCACATCCCCCATAGTCCGGGACTCAAGATCATTCCGATGCAACGCCAGGCGAACCTGGTGGGAGGGGACTGGTACGACATCGATGTGACCCCCCGAGCCGCCACCGTCGTGGTGGGCGACGCCTCCGGAAAGGGCATCGCGGCCGCGCTCATGGCGACGGTCGCCCTCTCGTTCCTTCGCGCCGAGAAGGGCCTGGGGTCGCCACCGAAGACGATCATCGCTCGCACCAACGAGGCGCTGCTTGATGCCACCGACCCCGATTCGTTCACCACGTCGATCTACTCGGTCATCGACATCGACTCGGGCGAGGCGCGCTGGCTGAACATGGGGCATCCGGCCCCCTTCCTCCTCCGCGGGGGCTCCGGGGTTGACGGAGACGATCCCCGCGGGTACTACGTGGAGGGACTGAGGAACCGGGTCCTCGGCTGGTTCGAGGACCCGGGCTTGAACGTGACCGTGATCCAGATGTCCCCGGGCGACCGCCTGATCTTCTACACGGATGGGTTCCTCGAGGCTAAGTCACCCGAGGGAGAGGTTTTCGGCGAGCAGCGCCTCGCCGAAGCGATCGTACGGCTGTCCCGCATGGGTACGGATCAGCTGGCCGAGCTCCTGGCTGGGGAAGTGGAGAGGTTCGCGGCCGGTAAACTCGATGATGACCGCACCATGCTGATCGTGGAATATGAGGGCGCCGTCCAGCAGGATGACGGGTCGGCGGCGACCCTGAACGTTTGAGAAGTGGCGGCTGAGAAGCTCAGACAGGAGAAGGAAGCGTGGCACAGCAGAAGGTAGAGATCGAGATTACCGACGCGGGCTCGCACCGGGTTCTGAAGCCCACGGGCGACCTCGACGTCTATACCGTTGGATCCCTCAGAGACGCCATCGGCAGGATGATCGAGGAGGCCACGCCGAAGGTGGTGGTCGATCTCGATGGTGTGCCGTTCATGGACTCCTCCGGTCTCGGTGCGTTGATGGGCGGTGTCAGGCGCCTTCGTGAGGCGGGGGGAGATCTCGCCATCGCCTGCACGCGCGAGCAGCACCTGAAGCTCTTCGCGATCACCGGATTCGGCGAGGGAGTATCGATCGCACCTACGGTCGAGGAAGCGGCGCAGGGCTTCCGCGGCTAGCCCTGCTTCGAGTCCCGGCGGATGGATGCGGTCGACCGGTTCCGCGAGATTGCTTTTCCGATCGTCCGGTTCGGGTCTTTCACCGCCGGCGCGATCCTCTTCGGGCTCGTTCCGATCCTCCTCCTCGTGTTGCGCCCCGGGTTCAAAGGCTTGCGCGGGGAGGCCTGGGTCGAGGGACGGGCGGCGGTCGCCGACCGTCTCGAGGGAATGGTCGAAGCTGCGCTGGTGGCATCGGCCGCCGCCTCGTTGCTGGTCATCGTTCTGCAGGCTCTGGAGGTCGCCGAGATCAGGGGCACCCAGGTTGACGGAGCCGCGTTCGGCTCCGTTTTCGAGACCTCTTACGGTAGGTGGATCGGGCTGCGGATCCCGCTGGTGATCGCCCTGGGTGTTCTGCTCGCCGGCAAGGTCAAGAGCGTCGCCCTTAAGGGAACCGGTGAGGACGGCCACGAGCCCTCGAGAGTTTTCTGGGGGATCTGGGCGGCCTTTGGGCTCGCGCTGCTGGCGACCAGCACCCTCTCCGGGCATTCGGCCGTCGCGACGCCCAGAGGCCTGGCGGTGGTCAACGATCTCTTGCATCTCATCTCGGGCGCCACCTGGTTCACCGGCATCGTCGTGCTGGCGGTGGTCCTGCCGCCGGTGCTCAAGATCGCTCCCGAACCCATAGAGCTTCTGAGTCCGGTGGCGACCCGGTTCTCCCGGGTAGCGCTCGTGGCGATCGGAGTGGTCGTCGTCACCGGGACGATCAACTCCTTCCTCCACGTGGGGATGCTGTCCGACCTCACGGGTACCGGATACGGACTCGCGGTCACGACCAAGATCGCACTCATGGTGGTCATCCTCGGAGCGGGCGCTCTTAACCTATTCGTCATCCGCCGGCGCTTCGAGGCGAGACCCGGCGGGTCCGAAGCCAGCGCCGTCCAGGCGACGTTCCGCAAGCTGATCGCCCTCGAACTGGTCGTGGGGCTGGCGATCATGGGGGCGACCGGCGTGCTTACCAACCTCGGTCGTACGAAGCAGACCGTGCTCCAAAGCCCCACCGGGGCCCCGCCTGCGGTGATACCAAGGGACTAGCGTCTAGTCCCTTTGGTTGCTTTGGCACCACCCTGGAAGGTCAAGGAAACCCACCCGGAAAAAGGTCTCAATGGGCTATCGGATTCGGTTTGGAGGTTCCGTATCGTTTGCCCCCGGACGGTGGGGCTAGGCAGCTCAATTGGAACGGGGGTAGTTGCACGGTGTCGATCGCCGCGTACGAATTGATCGATCTTACCGATCAGGATTGGCGAGCCCATGGGAAGTGCTCGGAAACCGATCCCGATCTGTGGTTCTCAGTAGGAGCGCGTGAACACAAGGCGGCCAAGATGATCTGTCGCTCGTGCCCTGTGAGGCATGCGTGCCTGGCTTACGCCATGGACGCTCCCGTCGACCACGGGATCTGGGGAGGACTCACCGAGAGGGAGCGCCGCAGGTACCGCCGCCAAGCGGGCGGAGCAGGGTGGCGCAGCGTTTTCGAAGCGTCCGATCCTGGACCAGCGAAGGCGATGTTCAGGTGAGGATGCTGAGACTAGCTGCGCAGGGTTAGTTCGAGGATCTCGCACTCGTCGCGCCAGCGACGAGCAGTGGCTTCCGGAAGCCCTGGGATGTTCAGCCGCTTCTCTGCGAGCTTCTCCGCGCGTTCGTTCCACTCGTCATCCTTCGGCATGACGCGGACAGTGGCCGGGATCTCCGCGAGCCTCACGTTCTTGCCCTTCTGCCTGAAGATGACGTCCGCGGAACGCAGGCGCTCGGCGCCGGGGATCAGTTGCTGGCGCTCCCCCGAGATGACGTAGATCTTGCCGACCTTCTGGTCGTAGACGTACCAGACCGGCATCTGACGTTCGGTTCCGTTGTCGTCCCACCTGAGCCACAGGATCGTGGACTTCTTGAGCGCTTCCTGAACGCCGGGGGCCAGGGAGGTAGGGATCAACGTTTCGCGCCCCTCGGTCCAGTCGAAGTCGGCCGCAACCGTGTAGGAGATCTCATCCCAGGTGGTGTCCGTTGCCGTCAGCGCGTACCACTCGGCGAATCCGAAGAATGCCTCGACCGCTTCCTCCGGGGTGGCGTAGTCGCGGTAGTAGACGAGTTCGTTCTGTCCGTCCTCGCGCTCGTGGAAGTAGAGGATCCAGTTCCGCTGATCGGGCGTCAGATAGGCCTCGCACCAGTGGAGGTGAGGCTTCGGTATGTCCAACCGGAGGCTGACGACCTCTCCGGCGATGTCGATCTGGAAGGGGGTCCAGTAGGCCTGGAACACCCGCTTGACGCCCTCGGCCCGTTCGATCTTCAAGAGGCCCTTGGTCCCCGATCCGTCCGCCTTGGCGCCGACGCGGCTCACGCCGCGCGCGATCTCTCTGATGATCGAGGACAACCTCGGGGCGAGTCCCTCTTCGGCTACCGCCATCAGGAGAAGGGAGAGCCTTCGTAAGCCGAACGGAGCATGAAGAATGCCACCGGCGCGAATGCGATGAACGACAACGCGAACTGCACGTAGGCGAACTGTTTGTGCTTCAAAGCCATGCGAGGCCAGAAGTCGAAGATGATGATCCTCATCCCATTGAATGCATGGAAGACCACGGCGGCGATCAGTCCGACCTCGAACGGCTTGAACCACCACTGCTGGTAAAGGCTGATCGTCTCGTTGTAGAGCTCGGGGCCGAATCCAACCGCGAACGTGTCGACGATGTGGCCGAAGAGGAAGGCGATGATCGCCACGCCGGTGACCCGGTGGGCGGCCCACGACCATTGTCCGACCCCACCCTTGTACGCGGGGCCCTTGTCTGAGCCCCGAAGGCGGAACAGCATGATGCCGAGGGAGACCGCAAAGATGGCGGTGCCAACGGTCAGGACGAAAACGAAGCCTTCGATCAACTTGGCGGCGATCACGAGGCAGATTCTAGACCGCGTCGGCCTTGCCGTCGAAGAGCCGGTCCCCGATCTCGATCAGTCCGGGGAAGTCCACCGCCTCGGTCCGGAGATAGGGCACGCGCACCCAAAGGTGGCGGGGGATCCGTCTGGCGAGCCCCTCGAGATTCTTCTCCTCGAGCCGGACGAGCTTGCGGAAGCGACTCTCGTTGGTGAGCAGCTTGGCCAGGACGCGATCGCGCTCGTCTCCTTCCTCCAGTCGCCGGAGCTGCCTCGCGGTCACATCGATCGGTTCGCCGATCGAGGGGTGGACCCGGTTGACGACCAGTGCACCGAAGGGAAGCCCCGATTCGTTGAGTCGCGTGGCGAAGAACGCCGCCTCGGTCACGGAGTCTTCCGACGGCGAAGTGACGACGACGAACGACGTCACTTCGGACTTGAGCAACGCTGCGACGTCGAGGGCGCGCTGCTTGAAGCCGTCGTACATCCCCTCGAGATTGGCGAAGAACTCGGCGGTGTCTTCGAGCACTTCCGAGCCCACGATCTTCTTCACGATCCTGAGAAAGGCGGTGGCCGCGACGTTCGCCAGCCTCATGATCCCGCCGGAGGCCTTCATGTACGGAAGCAGGAACCATCGCAAGACCCTGCTTTCGAAAAAGTCGGTCAGTCGCTTGGGGGCGTCGAGGAAGTCAAGGGCGTTCCTCGTCGGGGGCGTGTCGATGACGATCAGGTCGTATCCACCGTCGGCATGGAGCTCGTAGAGCTTCTCCATCGCCATGTACTCCTGCGTCCCGGACAGGGTTCCGGAGATGTTCCGGTAGAAACGGTTGTTGATGATCTTCTGCGCCTGCTCTTCTGTCGGCGCGTACCTCAGTACGACCTTGTCGAAGGTCGATTTCGTATCGAGCATCAGCGCGTGCAGTTCACCCTTCGGTTCGAGTCCCGCGGAGGTGAATTTCTTCTTCGAGACCCTGGTGGGTTCGCTGGTGAGTTCCTTGAGACCGAGCGAGGAGGCAAGCCTCTTGGCGGGGTCGATCGTGAGGACCGCAACCTTCTTTCCCTCCAGCGCGGCACGCAGGGCGATCGCCGCTGCGGTGGTCGTCTTGCCAACCCCTCCGGAGCCGGCGCAGACGATGATCTCTTTTACCGAAGTGAGCTCGTCGATCGGATTCACAGCGTCGCGACCTCGGCCTCGATGACGTCGGCGAGCGATTCAACATCGGGGAGGGTCAGGCCGGCGGAGAACAGGAAGGGGAGGTCGATCACCTCGGTCGCTCCTTTGCGGAGCTCGCCGAGGTGTCGCTCCTGGATCTTCTGCCGCGACCACAGGAACTCCGCGTAGCCTTCCAGGGCTTCGAGATCCCGGTGGTCGAGGGATAACCCGATGCGGTCGGCGGCCTTGCACAGCTCGTCGATGCTCCCGCCGGCCGAGATCTCGTCGTACAGCGCGCCCTCCTTGTCGGTGAAGAGCGGCTGGTAGACGGCGTTGGCGAACGTGCAGCCGGTTGAGATACCGACCTTCCCAGCCAGGGCTGCGGCCGTTTCGAGCGTTTCGCTGACCGGCATCTCTTCGGGGAGCTTGACCAGATGGACCCTGGACCGCTTCGGGTCCTGGAGCATCTCCACGAGCCACTCAGACTGCCGTTTGATCGGCCCCACGCGGACCGCATCCGACAGACCCATGGTGGCCGACAGGAACGTGAGCATGTGTACGGCGGACGTCGCATCGACGATGATCGTGTCGAAGTCGTGATCCGTGTTGCGTCCCTTCTCGAGGAAACATATCTTCCAGAGTATGAGGATGTCATCAAGCCCAGGAG
>JBKJZQ010000234.1:0-2224 GCA_046715095.1 Actinomycetota bacterium
GCTTCGATGAACTGCGCCTCGCGCAGCGACAGTGTCTGGCCTCGCACGATGCGGGCGATATACGGCCACCCGAAGAATGTGATCAGGAAGATCACCATCCCCTCGCTGCCACCAATCACGACCGACAGCGAGATGGCGAGGAGAAGGAACGGGATCGAGAGGATCAGGTCGGTGAGCCGGGACAGAAGCGTGTCGACCCAGCCCCTGCGGTAACCGGCCAGCATCCCGATGAAGACCCCGATGGCGAGCTCGAACCCGGTCGCGATGATCGCTATCTTCAGCGAAGTGCGCGCCCCGTAGAGGACCCGGATGAAGAGATCTCGACCGAGGTCATCGAACCCGAACCAGTGGGTCGAGTCCGGCGGGTTGGGAGATCCGAACTCGTTCAGGCCCACGCCGCCGCGGAACTGCTGGTCGAACTTGATATCGAGGATCTTCTCAAAAAGGCCGGCGCTGAGGGCCAGGAGGATCATGAGGAGGACGAGCCCCGCACCCATGATCGCGAGCTTGTCGTGCTTGAACTTGGCCCAGAAGATCTGGCGCGGCGTTCGGGCTACTACGCCCGGACCCTCGCCCTCTTCGCCCCCGGAAGGCGGACCGCCGCCGAGAGGCTGAAAATCGATAGCGCTCTGTGCCAAAACCTTCTCCCCGATGAGTTCCCCCACCAGAGTCACGTACCGAGACTCCGGGCAGGGGGAGCCTACTACAGCGGTCGTATCTGCGTAAAGCTCCGGTCGCATCCCCCTGGAACCGGCGGCGTGCGTAGCGAGAGCCGGTCGTCGAAACGACCGGCAAAACAGATCTCAGGATCGCCGCTCGACCATCGCTTCGCCCGGCCGAACGTCGATCCTTCGAGTGGGCGAGGGGGGATTTGAACCCCCACACTCTTGCGAGCACTGGCTCCTGAAGCCAGCGTGTCTACCGTTCCACCACTCGCCCAAGCACCCAGGATCGTGGGCTCCCCTGGGCGGATAAGGGTACCTGAGGCAGCCGCGTGCCGTCGGGTGGAGCGATGACGGGATGAGGATGCCGAAGCCCAAGGGGTAGGGCACTGCCGGGCGGGATAATCTGCCGACGTGGGAGTCGCCAAGAGCATCGAACAGAAACTCGAGGGCCTGGTCGAAGGCTTCTTCACCAAGGTCTTCAGGTCAGGGCTCCAGCCCATCGAGGTGGGCCGGAAGATCCTCCGTGAGATGGCCGAGAACAAGACCGTCTCGGTCAATCGCGTCTACGCGCCCAACGAGTTCCGGGTCCAGATGGGACCCGACGACTATTCCCGCTTCTCTCAGATGGAGGCCGGGCTCCAGCGTGAGTTCTCCGACATCGTGATCCAGGCGGCCAAGGAGAATCGGTTGAACCTCATGGGGCTCCCTCGCATCACGTTCCACGAGACCGAGGACTTCGGCAAGGGCAAGTTCAAGGTCGAGGCGGCTCTGTCCGCCGATCCGGAGGTCGACGGGCCGAACGTCTCGACCCACGACCCGTCGACGTCCGATCCGTCGATGACCCGAGCCGTCGCGGTCGGCACCGCGGCGCGCCTGGGGATGGCAGAAGAAGGAGCGACCCTGGTCGTCCAGGGCGACGACGGGAACGAAACCGAACGCATATCGATCACCAAGGCGCCAGTGACGATCGGGCGAATGTCGAGCAATGACGTCGTCCTCTCCGACCAGAACGTCTCCCGGAAGCACGCCGAGATCAGGCATGAGGGGGGCCGGTGGCTGATCGTCGACCTGGGGTCGACCAACGGGACGTCGGTTAACGGGAAGCTGGCACGGGAACACTCGCTGGGTAGCGGTGACCGGATAACGTTCGGTTCCACCGAGCTTATCTTTGAGACGAAGGGGGCCTGAAGTGCCGGTACTGGTGCTCGACGTCCTCAAGTACGCGTTCCTGGCGATCCTGTACCTTTTCGTTGCCCGGGCCGTGAAAGCGATCTACGTGGAGCTCAGGCCGCAGACCGCCGGGGCCCAGGCCCCCAAGTCGAGCGCCAAGGGAGCCCCGGCGCGCTCATCCAAGCGGACGAAGAAATCCGCCCGCACGGTGGCCGTGATCGAGGACGAGAAGCTCAAGGGAAAGACGTTCACGGTTGACGGGGAGCTGCTCATCGGCCGTTCGAGCGACTCCCACATCACCTTCGACGTTTCGTATGTGTCTTCCAAGCACGCCCGCCTATTCGAGAAAGATGAGAAGTGCATGCTCGAAGACCTCGGCTCGACCAACG
>JBKJZQ010000235.1:0-3904 GCA_046715095.1 Actinomycetota bacterium
ACCGCGGTCATGCCGGACAACGCGAGCCACGAGCGCGTCTCGCTGCTCAAGGCCTATGGGGCCGAGATCATCTTCTCTCCGGGGGCGGAGGGCACCAACGGCTCGGTGGCGATCGCGCAGAAGCTCGCTGTGGACGACTCCTATTACATGCCGTTCCAGTACGGGAACCCGGCCAATGTGAAGGCGCACTACGAAGGGACGGGACCAGAGATCCTCGAGGACCTTCCGGGCATCAAGGCGTTCGTCGCCGGTCTCGGCACCCGCGGAACGCATACCGGTGTCGGCCGACGTCTCAAGGAGCACGACCCAAGTATCAAGGTGTTCGCGGCCGAGCCGGAGCTCGGCGAGCTAGTCTACTGCCTCCGCTCGCTCGAAGATGGCTACGTTCCGCCGATCTTCGACCCCGATGTCCTCGACGGCAAGGTGAAGGTCACCGCGCGCGACTCCATCGTGTGGACCAGAGCGCTCCTCCAGCAAGAAGGCATCTTCGCCGGGATCTCCGCGGGGGCCTGTATCTGGGTGGCGCAGCGCGTCGCCGAGCGTCTGGCGAAAGAGGGTGGCGGCGACGTTTGCTGTCTCTTGCCCGACGGTGGGTGGAAGTACCTCTCGACGGAAGCGTGGACCCAGGAGCTCGACGTTGCTGAGGAGCAGGTCGAGGACGTCCTCTGGTGGTGACCGCTAAGGCCCGGGTCCCGATCGGCATGTTCGATTCGGGTCTGGGCGGACTCACCGTTGCACGCGCGGTCATCGATCTCCTTCCGCACGAGGATCTCGTGTACTTCGGGGATACGGCCCGCTGTCCCTACGGCCCTCGCCCTGCAGACGAGGTCAAGGGATTCGCTCTCGAGATCATGGATCTCCTCGTGGCCCAGGACGTGAAGATGCTGGTCGTCGCGTGCAACTCCGCTGCCTCAACCGCGCTCGAAGACGCTGTAGGTCGTTACGACGTACCGATCGTCAGCGTGATCGAGCCCGGGGTGCGTGCCGCCGTCGCGGCCACGAGGAACCGGAAGATCGGGCTTATCGGCACCGAAGCGACGGTGTCGTCGAAGTCTTACGACCGTGCCTTAGAGGCAACCCGAGCGAACGTCACCATGGTCGAGCAGGCGTGTCCACGCTTCGTGGAGTTCGTCGAGCGGGGCGACACGACCTCGGACGAGGTCATCGACGTCGCCGAGGGGTATCTGAAACCTCTGATTCACGCCGGCGTAGATACGGTGATCCTCGGCTGCACGCATTACCCTCTCCTAACCGGCGTGATCCAGATAGTCATGGGGGAGGACGTAGTGCTCATATCCAGCGCGGAGGCCACCGCGACAGAGGTCTTCACGCGCCTGAGGACAGACGGTCTGCTGAACGATCAAGTGGCTCCAGGTGCGCACCGCTTCATCGCATCGAGTGGAGAAGGAACGTTCGGCGAGCTCGGCCGCCGCTTCCTCGGCCCCGAGTTCGGCGCCGTCGAACACCACCCCTGGAGCTGACGTGACTCTCGCCGTAACGATCTTGGGAAGTTCGGGTGTCTTCGCCACGGTGGACCGTGCGAGTTCGGGCTACCTCGTCGACATCGACGGACATGCCCTGTGGATGGACGCGGGGGCCGGGACCTGGCGCAACCTGCTCACTCACATCGACTATCCGGAGCTCGAGGGGATCATCCTCACCCACCGTCATCCCGACCACACGAGCGATATCTGGCAGGGTGTGCACGCGTTCAAACTCGGGAAGGCGGATCCGTTGCCCCCGATCCCGCTATGGAGCACGTCCGAGGCGCTGAGCGCGCTGAGCGCGTTCGCGGTGGATATCGGTGAGGCTTTCGAGCTCCGACCGGTGAAGGCTGGTGACCGTGTGTCGTTCGCCGATGCCGAGATCACCTTCTTCGAGATGAAGCATGTGCCTGGGACGGTCGGCGTACGGATCGAGCATGACGGGTGCGTCCTCGCCTATTCCGCCGATACCGGTCCCGACGGGGATCTCGCCGGCCTCGCCGCGGATGCCGACGTTTTCATCTGCGAGGCGACGTATCAGAGAGAGGGAGGGGGCTGGGAGGGGCACCTCTCAGCCGCAGAGGCCGCTCGGATAGCGATGGACGCGGGTGTGAAACGGTTGGTCTTGACCCACCTTCCCCCGGGAAGGGATCACGGCCGTTCCCTCGATGAGGCGCAAGCCGCTTGTGAGGGCTTGCAGGTGGAACTTGCCTACGATGGACTTCGTCTGGAGGTGGATCGATGAACCGAGTGGATGGACGGGCCCCCGATCAGTTGCGTCCCGTCGAGATGCTATTGGGTGCGATGCCGTATGCCGAAGGCTCGTGCCAGATCGGGATGGGGGACACGCGCGTTATCTGCACGGCGACCATCGATGAGGGCGTGCCCAAGTGGATGAAGGGGAGCGGCAAAGGGTGGGTAACCGCCGAGTACGCGATGTTGCCTCGCTCCTCTCCTCAGAGAATCTCCCGCGAGGTCAATCGGGGCCGGCCGGGAGGCAGGACCCAGGAGATCCAGCGGTTGATCGGACGAAGCCTGAGGGCGATCACCGACATGAGCGTGTTGGGCGAGCGCACGATCTGGCTCGACTGTGACGTGCTTCAGGCAGATGGAGGGACGAGAACCGCATCGATCACCGGTGCCTTCGTCGCCCTCGCTCAGGCCTTCGGCAAGCTTCAGGATGAAAGTTTGCTCATTGCCAGCCCTCTGATCGATTCCGTCAGCGCGATCAGCGTGGGGATCGTCGATGGAACGCCGGTCCTCGACCTCAACTACGCGGAAGATTCGACCGCGCAGGTCGATATGAACGTCGTGATGACCGGAAGCGGGAAGCTCGTGGAGGTCCAAG
This sequence comes from Actinomycetota bacterium, assembly GCA_046715095.1. Classification (GTDB taxonomy): domain Bacteria; phylum Actinomycetota; class CADDZG01; order CADDZG01; family WHSQ01; genus WHTI01. The sequence goes on from JBKJZQ010000235.1 coordinate 2,833, forward strand.
GTACGGCCGAGGATGGTGTCTTCGACCGATCTGAACTTGACCTTCTCCTCGACCTGGGGTCGAAGGGGATAGTGGAGCTCACCGCCCTCCAGCAAGAGACCCTCGGTGCCTCGGATCCGGAGTTTTGAGAGCCGTCTTCGCATCGCACAATCCGCACAAGGCCGAGCAGGTTGCGCTGCTCTTGCCGGCGGTCGAACTGATCCCACTGGACACTGTGGCGCCCGGGCTCGAACTCGAGGAGCCGTTCGATACCTTCCGAGAGAACGCCCTCAACAAAGCTCGTAGCGCCTCCCGTGCGACGGATCTGCCGGCGATCGCCGACGATTCGGGCGTCGAGGTCGACGTCCTCGGAGGCGCCCCCGGGGTTCTATCTGCCCGTTTTGCGGGCGAGGGCGCCACCGACAAGGACAACAATCGCAAGTTGATCCAGGAGCTTCAAGGAGTTCCGGAGGAGCAGCGATCGTGTCGCTACCAGTGCGTCGCCGTCGCGGTGTTCCCGGGTGGCAAGGAGTTGATCGCCGAGGGAAGCTGCGAGGGCCGGGTCATCGACGATGCCCGGGGTCAGCTCGGGTTCGGTTACGACCCTCACGTGATCCCCGAGGGCGAGACGCGCACGATGGGCGAGATCCCCCTCGAGGAGAAGCTCGCGTTCAGCCACAGAGGGCGAGCGTTCAGGGCACTCGCCGCGATGATCGACGCCGACTAGTGCACCTTCGCGTAAGTAGCGTCAATATCCAGAGCGCCACTGCGCGGCGAGGGCAAGGCGCGAGGAATCGTGCGTACCGGGGAGTACGTGCGCGACGAACAACGCAGCCATCGTCGACCGAGCCATCTGAGTGGCGGCGGGCGAAGCGATGCTGCGGCTAAGATGGCGAAGCTCAGGGGCGCTCTGGTGTCACGGTTATTTGCGCGAAGGTGCACTAGATGGCCGACGATCCGTTCGTGCAGTTCGGTGTGTGGCTCAGCGAGGCGCTCGAGACCGAGCCTGGCGAGCCCAACGCCATGACCCTCGCAACCGCCACCACCGACGGGGTCGCTTCCGCGCGGATGGTCCTGCTGCGCGGGTTCGACC
>JBKJZQ010000236.1:0-10657 GCA_046715095.1 Actinomycetota bacterium
AGCATAGCCACTCCCTGCAAACGATTGCAATATCCGCCGCGAGCGGCCATGATGCGACAGACATGGAACTGGCGATCGTGATCGTGGCGATGGCGGTGGGCGCCTTCGCCAAGGGAGTAACGGGCTCGGGGCTCCCCCTGTTCGCGATCCCCGTCATGGCGACCTTCGTGGGGGTCGAGTCGGCGATCGTGATAATGGCGATCCCCGGCATCGTCACGAACACGTGGCTGCTGGTCGCCCACCGCCACCACCGTCGCGACTCCCGAGACCTGCCGGTGCTGTTGCTCGCCGGGGCGGCCGGCGCCGCCGCCGGAACGTGGCTGCTCACCTCGCTCGACGAACAGATCCTCTCGGGCGTACTGGCAGCGATGATCTGTCTCTATGTGGCGCTGTTCTTCCTGCGCCCCGACATGAAGCTCGAGCCTCACGTCACGCGCTACACGTCGCCGTTCGTCGGAACCTTCGCGGGGATGCTGCAAGGGGCCACGGGGATCTCCGGGCCCGTCGTTACGACCTATCTGCACAGCTTCCGCATGCCGAAGGAGGCCTTCGTCTTCTCGGTTACCACGCTGTTCCAGGTCTTCGCCGTGGTGCAGACCTTCACGCTCGTTGGGTTGGGTCTCTTCACGGAGGAGCGGCTGTCCCGGAGCCTGCTCGCGCTGATCCCGATCATGATCATGCTTCCGCTGGGCACGGTCGTGGCCAAGCGCCTTCCGCATCGGTTCTTCGATCTCGCCGTGCTGTTGGTGATGGTGATGTCGGCGGTGAAACTACTCTACGACGCGTTCGCCTGACCTGAATCGGCGCGCCGGGCTGTGAGCGCGCGGTAGGAGAGGCGCAGCCCGACCCACAGCAGGAAGACGAGCCGAGGATACTAGTGCATTCGTTTGCAGGCACGGAGGGAGAAAGAGGGAGATTGGACGAGCGACTCGCATCCGCCATCGCGCACTGGGCGCCGCGCTTCACCGCCAACGGCGTGGCACCGCCGGACTTCGAGGAGATCACGTCTCCCTTGGAGCGCTGGGACGAGTGGTGCGCCGCGTGGTCGGCCGGCGCCGAGGTACACGAACGGCTCGGGCACGCTGCCCTGGACGAGGGCCGGTCGCGCTCGGCGGGGGCCCACCTCGCCCGCGCCGCGGTGTACTACCACTTCGCCAAATTCGTGTTCGTCGAGGATCTCGCCCAGATGGAGAAGGCCCATCGCAAGGCGGTCGCCTGCCTGACCACGGCGCTGCCGTACCTAGATCCGCCCGGTGAGCGTCACGAGATCCCGTTCGACGGATCCCGCCTGATCGGCGTGCTGCGCCGCCCCCGAGACGTCGAGCGCGCGCCGCTCGTGATCATGCTGTCGGGCCTAGATTCCGCCAAGGAGGAGCTCCGTGCTACCGAGGCCCTGTTCCTGGAGCGCGGGCTCGCCACCTTCTCCGTGGACGGCCCGGGGCAGGGCGAGGCCGAGTACGACCTCGCGATCCGAGGCGACTGGGAGGAGGTCGGGCGCGCCCTCGTGCCGTACCTCTCGGGGCTCGACGGGATCGACGGCGATCGCCTCGGCGTGTGGGGCGTGAGCCTCGGCGGCTACTACGCCCCCCGGCTCGCGAGCGGCACGCCGAAGATAAAGGCGTGCATCGGGCTCGCCGGGCCGTACAACTTCGGCGCGATCTGGGACGATCTGCCGCTGCTGACGAGGGAGACCTTCGTGGTCCGTTCGAAGAGCTCATCGCAGGAGGAGGGGCGCGCCAAGGCGCTCGAGCTATCGATGGAGGGCCGGGCTGAGTCGATCGCCTGCCCGGTGCAACTCGTGACCGGCAGGCGAGACCGGATCATCCCGTGGGAGCACGCCCAGCGGCTCGCCGGCGAGATCGGAGACCACTGCGAATTGCTCCTGCTCGAGGACGGGAACCACGGCTGCGCCAACGTCTCCTACAAGCACCGCTACACGAGTGCCGACTGGATGGCCCGGGGTCTTGCCGGGGGTTAACGGTTGAGGTTGGACTGGGTCTCGCGGGTGGTCGGAAGCGGGCCCGTCGCGGCGTAGTAGCGGTGTCCAGCGACCATGAGCTCCTCCGCCGGGAAGCGCGTCATGATCTCGCACCCGTCGGCGGTCACCACGAGTTGCTCCTCTATCCGGGCCGCCGACCACCCATCGGCCGCCGGCCAGAAGGTCTCGAGCGCGAACACCATGCCCTCCTCGATCGGCTCCGGGTTGTCGAGTGACACCAGGCGGCTGAAGATCGGCTTCTCCCAGATCGACAGCCCCACCCCGTGGCCGAACTGCAGCGCGAACGCAGCCTCCTCGTTGGGGAAACCGAACTCCTGAGCCTCAGGCCACACCGACACGACGTCGCCCGTGGTCACGCCGGGTTTGATCAACGAGATCGCCTCGTCGAGCATCTCGCGACACCGCTTGTAGGCGTCGACCTGCGCCTGCGACGCGCTGCCGATCGCGAACGTGCGGTAGTAGCAGGTGCGGTAGCCCATGTAGCTGTGCAGGATGTCGAAGTACGCCGGGTCTCCCGGACGTAGCATCCGGTCGGTATACACGTGCGGATGGGGATTGCAGCGCTCGCCCGAGATCGCGTTGACACCCTCGACGAACTCCGACCCGAGGTCGTACAGCACCTTGTTGACGAGCGCGACGCACTCGTTCTCCTTCATCCCCGGCTTCATCGCCATGTACAGCTCCTCGTAGGCGGCATCGACCATCGCGCAGGCCGTGTTCAAAAGCGTCACTTCGTCCTCGGTCTTGATCAAGCGCGCTCCCTGCATGAGCTGCTGACCGTCCACCACATGGATCCCCTCGGCCTGGAGGGCGAACAGCACCGGAAGCTCGATCGCATCGATCCCGACAGGCGCGTCGAGCAGCCCGCGCTCGGAGAGCTCAATCTTGATCTTGCGCGCCACGTCCTCGGCGCGCCCCGAGTCCGGCGACATCGCGCCACGCATGGTCGAGACCCCGGCACGCGAGCGTTCGCCGAGCCACGGGTTGTAGAGCTGATGGTGGCGCGCCGCGGAGCCGAAGTCCCACATGATCGGCTCGTCGCCGCGCGGCAAAAGGCAGAAACGGTTGAGCTTGTCCTGGGCCCAGGTACCGATGTGCGTCGCGGTGATGTAGCGGATGTTCGCCATGTCGAAGCACAGCAGTGCGCCGCAGTCCGACTCTTCCAACACCCGGGACACGCGCTCGAGACGCTGCCGCCGGAGCCGGTCCATGTCGACCCGCTGCTCCCAGTCGACATCCATCGTTCCGAAGGTCTTGAGACCCATAGCAACCCCCGTCATCTCGCACGGCCCAGGGCCGCGCTATGGCCACCGCAATCGTTTGCAGTCTCTTCCCGAGGGGACGGGCTGTCAAGTTAGAGAGGCGTCACGCCCAAGCGCTGACAGGGCGCGCCACACCTTCTCCGGCGTGACCGGCATGTCGATCCCGGAGTCGTAGCCGCCCAGCGCGTCGACCACCGCGTTGACGATCGCCGGCGGGGCACCGATGCACCCGGCCTCGCCCGCGCCCTTCGTTCCGAGCGGGACATTTGGGTTCGGGGTCGCCATCTCACCCAGGGTCACTTCGGGGACCTCGGCCAGGGTCGGCAACGAGTAATCCATCATGGTCGAGACCAGCGGCTGGCCGGCTTCGTCGTAGGGGATCTGTTCGAACAGCGCCTGGCCGATCCCTTGAACGAGCGACCCGATGGTCTGCCCGCGTACCCCCTGGGGATTGATCACCACACCGCAGTCGTCGACCACGGCCATGCGCAACAGGTCGATGCCGCCCGTCTCGGGGTCGATCTCAACCACGGCAACGTAGGTCCCGAAGGGGAAAGCCTGCGGAGCCGCGAACTCAACCTCCGAGATCAGCGGCCCGTCGTCGAGGAGTTCGGTCAAAGGCAGGGACTCGCCCGAGCCCGACATGACCATGCCCTCCGCATAGGAGACATCGGACGAAGCGACCTCGAAGCGCTTGGCGGCGCGCCGGAGCGCTTCGTCTATCACCTCAACCGACGCTTGGTGCAATGCCGAGCCACCCACCTGGATGCTGCGAGAAGCGAACGTCCCGGTGCCGACGGGCACCTCGGAGGTATCGGACTGCACGACCTTCACGCGGTCCAGATCCACCTCGAACGCGGTCGCGACGATCTGGGCCAGGGCAGTCGTGTTCCCTTGCCCCAGTGGACTCGTGCCGCTACGACCGACGATCGTTCCATCCTGGTCGACCTCCACCGACCCGTACTCGCTGGACCCGGGCTGTCCTCCCGAGCGCTCGACGTAGCTCGCGATCCCGATGCCCAACAAGGGCCCCTCACCGGCTGCGCGTCTGCCGGCCTGCTCGGCCCGCAAGCTCTCGTACTCGACGAGCTCCAAAGCCTTGCGCAGCGCGTCGGCGTGACGTGCGCTGTCGTACACGGCCCCGGTCGGCGACTCATACGGGAAGCGACTGGGAGAGATGAAGTTGCGCAGCCTGATCTCGGTCGGATCGATGCCCAAGCGGTGCGCGAGCTTGTCGACCATCCGCTCGATACCGAACGCCGCCTCCGGGCGTCCTGCTCCGCGGTACGACGCCGTCGGCGTCTGGTTGGTCACGATCGAGCGGGTTCTGACGTAGAGGCGAGGTATCTCGTACGCGCCCGACATCACCCACGCCGTCATCGACGGCACGAAGTCGCCCGTGTGAGGGTAGGCGCCGATGTCGGCATCGATGAGCGCTTCCAGCGCGAAGATCCTGCCCCGCTCATCGGCGGCCAGCCGCAGGTGCTGCGTCTGGCCCCGGCCGTGGGTCGCGCCGGCGAAGGCCTCCCGGCGGTCTTCGATCCACCGAACGGGACGGCCGAGCATCAGCGCGAGGTAGGCGACCACCACGTACTCCGGGTAGGTCTGGCTCTTGGCTCCGAACGCCCCACCGACGTGCGGGACGACCACGCGCACGGATGAGGGATCGAGACCCACCGACTTGGCGAGCGCACGCTGGAGCCGGTGAGGAGCCTGATGCGACGCCCAGATCGTCACACCGTCGCCCTCCGGCACCACCAGGATGGCACGGGCTTCGATGGAAGCCGGCACCAGTCGCTGGTTGCGGATCGTCTCTTCGATCACGACCGGGGCCCGAGCCATCACGTCGTCGACCGGCGCGCCGTACTCACGGACGGAAGAAACGTTGCCGCACCCTTCGAACAGATGAACGTCTGAAGCCGCGGCCTCGACGGGATCGAGTAGGGCGGGACGCGGCTCGATCTCGACGAGCACGCGCTCCGCGCCGTCCTCCGCCGCGTAACGATCGTCGCCGAGCACGACCGCCACCGGCTCGCCCACGTAGCGGACGCGTCCTCGGGACAGCGCCGGCCACCGCATCTCTGCGGGGGCCTTGCAGCTCGGTGGGAAGCGAACGTCGGGCAGGTCCGGCAGGTCGACGGCCGCCCACCCGCCGGCGACGCCGGGGACCGAGCATGCCTCGGCGGCGTCGACCGAGACGAGCTCACCGTGCGCCTCGTAGCTCCTGACGAAGACGGCCTCCAGGCACCCGTCGACGGACAGATCGGCGACGTAGCGGTGAGCGCCTCTGACCAGGCCGGGATCCTCTGCGCGGACCGGGCTGGAGCCGATGTGGTCGAAGCGGGACACCCGCACCTCCTGTTCAGCCGCCCGACGATATGGTGCAATCGATTGCTGCCACTATAGGATACGAGGTCCATGAAGCCCAGTTCCTTCAGCTACGTCGCCCCCCACGACCTGGACGAAGCGCTCGCGGTGCTGGCCGGAAGCCACGACGTCAAGGTGCTGGCGGGCGGGCAGAGCCTCGTCCCGGCGATGAACCTTCGCCTGGCCGCGCCCGAGGCTCTCGTCGACATCAACCGGATACCGGGGTACGACCGGGTCACGGTGTCCGAAGGGGTGGCCACGATCGGGATGCTCGTACGACATGCAGACCTATCCCGGCCGGGCTTTGACGATCCCCTGGCGGACGCCTTCGCGGCGATCTCGCGCTACGTGGGGCACCTCCCGATACGCACGCGCGGCACTTTCGTGGGCAGCCTGGTCCATGCCGACCCCGCGGCCGAATGGTGCGCCCTGGCGCTGGCCACGGACGCGACCATCGTGGCCCGCAGCGCGGACGGAACGAGAGAGATCCCGTCTTCGGGATTCTTCCTCGGACCTTTCACAACCGCGCTGCGACCGGACGAGCTCGCCACCGAGGTCCGGATCCCTCTCCTCGGCGGTGGAGGGTTCGGCTTCGGCGAGATCGCCAGGACGGCGGGCGACTTCGCGACGGTCGCCGCGGTCGCCACGGTATCTCTCGACGGCGACACGATCGCCGAGGCCCGCATCGGGCTGGCGGGGGTCGAGTCCAAACCCACGCGCGGCTCCGCGGCGGAGGCATCCCTCGTCGGCAGGCCGGCCACCCCCGACGTGATCGCCGAAGCGGCCGCGGCCGACTCCCTACATCCGATCGAGGACCCAAACTGCTCATCGGCGTACCGCAGGCAGCTCGCGAAGGTCCTCGTGACGCGCTCGTTGCAACAGGCCGTGGGAGGGGCTTCGTGAGGATAGAACTGAGCGTCAATGGAACACCGCGCGAGCTCGATGTCGAACCACGGCGAACACTGGCAGACACGTTGCGCGACGAGCTGAGCCTGACCGGCACGCACCTCGGATGCGAGCACGGCGTCTGCGGCGCGTGCACGGTGCTGATCGACGACGAACCCGTGCGATCCTGTCTGATGTTCACGGTCCAGGCACAGGGACGTGAGATCACCACCATCGAGGGCCTTGCGGACGGCGACCGTTTGCACCCGGTCCAGCAAGCGTTCGTCGACAACTTCGGGATGCAGTGCGGCTTCTGCACCCCCGGCTTCGTGATGCTGATCGAAGGCGCTCACCGCATGGGGATCGAGCCGCACGACGACGCGCTCGTCGAGCTGCTCTCGTCCAACCTATGTCGCTGCACCGGCTACCTCGCGATCAAACAGGCAGCCAAGCAGGCGCTCGAAACCAGGCGATCCTCAGGAACCTAGGGCGGCCCTCAGAGGTCGATGGGCCCGGCCTGTTCCACCTCGGGTGCTACCGTCCCCACGAAACGAGCGAAGTTCTTCCTGAAGGACTGCGCCAGGTTTCGAGCCTGGGACTCGTAGGCGTCCTTGTCCGGCCACGTCGAGATGGGATCGAGGAGTTGATCGGGGATTCCCGGGCACGACTTCGGGACGTCGAGGTTGAAGATGGGGTGGCGCCGGGTCTCCACGCCCTTCAGGCGACCCGTGGTGGCGGCGCGCACGATCCGCCGGGTGGCGTCGAGATCGATGCGGTGCCCCACGCCGTAGGGTCCTCCCGTCCAGCCGGTGTTGACCAGGAACACCTCCGACGAGTGCCGGTCGATCCGCTCGGCCAGCATCTCTGCGTAGGCGGTCGGCGGAAGCGGAAGGAACGGCGCGCCGAAACACGTGGAGAAGGTGGCTTCGGGCTCCGATCCGAGACCGACCTCCGTGCCGGCTAGCTTCGAGGTGAAACCGGACAGGAAGTGGTAGATCGCCGCCTCCCTCGACAGGATCGAGACCGGGGGAAGAACCCCGAACGCATCGGCGGTCAGAAACACCACCGCGGAAGCATGGCCGGAGCGGCCCTGTTCGACGAAGCCCGGGATGAACTCCACCGGGTACACCGCGCGCGTGTTCTCGGTCAGGCTGCCGTCTTCGTACCTCTCGGAACGATCCTCATCGAGGACGACGTTCTCGAGGATCGATCCGAAGCGGATCGCGCTGTAGATCTGGGGTTCCTTCTCCGGCGACAGGTCGATGCATTTCGCGTAACAACCGCCCTCGAGGTTGAAGACGCCGTTGTCGGACCAGCCGTGCTCGTCGTCACCGATCAGGTAGCGGCCCTCGTCGGCGGAAAGGGTCGTCTTGCCCGTCCCGGACAGGCCGAAGAACAGCGCCGCACGGCCCTCGTCGTCGGCGTTCGCCGAGCAGTGCATCGTCAGCACACCCTCTAGAGGGAAGAGATAGTTGGCGGCCGAGAAGCTCGACTTCTTCATCTCGCCCGCGTACCCGGTTCCGATGATCAGGACCTTGAGGCGCTCCAGATCGAGGCCGACGAAGGTACCGGTCCTGGTCCCATCGCTGTCCGGATCGGCTTCGAGGGTGGCCGCCGACAGCAGGGTGAAGTCGGGCTCGAACTCGAGGAGCTCGCCGGGGTCCGGACGGCGGAACAGTTGCCGGGCGAACAAGGCGTGCCACGCGAACTCGGTCTGGACGCGCACCTTCAAGGTGTGCGCCGGATCCGCGCCGATGTATCCGTCCACCACGAAGACGTCACGCGACTCCATGTGCTTTTCGGCCTTGTTCCACAGCGCATCGAAGGCCTCGGGCTCGACCTGCTGGTTGAACCCGCCCCAGTCGATACGCTCCTTGGAACTCCCGTGCGCGACGATGAAGCGATCCTTAGGGGAACGTCCTGTGTGGTGCCCGGTGTAGGCGACCAGAGCTCCGGACTTCGACAGCAGGCCCTCCCGGCGCTGAACGGCAGCCTCGACCAGCTCGGGTTCGCTCAGGTTGATGTGGCGCGTGTAGCGCGCCTCAGTTGCGGAACCAGCACCGTCTTTCACGTTGCCTCCAACATAGGTGGGTCGATAGGGACATCCGGTTCGGATCCGAGCCGCCCCCCCTGTGACCGGGGACGGAAGCCACCGGCAGAGCCTCCGACCCGAACGATCCTACTCTCGGACGGCAGACCCCACCATCGATCGCATCTACCGAACCCGACCCTCGGAGCCGTTGTCCGGGGACAAGCGAGTGCTTTCAGCGAGCTACGACGCGATCCCCAGAGCGCGCATGAACACCGCGTCTAGCATGTCGGGGGTCAGTTTTCCCGTGAAGGTGTTCTGCTGGCTGACGTGATAGCTGCCGATCAGCGTGAAGCTATCGAGGCTCGCCTCGGCGCCGTGTCCGAAGCGCGGCTTGGGTCGGGGGCGGCTGCCTCCGTGGAGCGGGAGCGACCGGGAGCAGAGGTCGAGGTCCGCGCGCAGCGCCTCGTCCCACGCGAACGAACCGAGAGCGACGACGACCCGGAGACTTTCGAGCAGCGCGAGGTCGGTGACCATGTAGGGATGACAGCGGTCCCTCTCCTCCGGCGTCGGCTTGTTGGCCGGCGGGGCGCAGCGCACCGGAGCGGTGATGTAAACGCCATCCAGCGCGAGGCCGTCGCCGCGGTGCTCCGACGTCGACTGGTTGGCAAGCCCGCAGCGGTGAAGAGAAGCGAAGAGAAAGTCACCCGAGCGGTCCCCGGTGAACATCCGCCCGGTGCGGTTCGCGCCGTGCGCGGCCGGAGCCAGCCCCACGATCGCGATAGTTGCGGCGGGGTCTCCGAAACCCGGTACCGGCCGCCCCCAGTACTCCTGGTCGGCGAACGATGCCCGCTTCTCTCTCGCTATCAACTCACGCCACGCCACCAACCGGGGACACGCCCGGCACTCGGTGACTATCCCGGCCAGCTCCTCGAGTGAGGACGCGACCAGAGGTGCTGGTGTGCGCGCACCTATGTCATCGTTGCGGGCCATGACGATGACACTAACGACCCCGCCGAACCTATGAGAGGCCTCGGGACGCTGATCAACCTCGCCACCGTCGCCCTCGGCGGTGGCCTGGGTCTTTTCGTGGGCGACCGTCTCCCCGAGAGGATGCGCGTCACGATCATGCAGGGCCTCGGCCTCGTGACCCTCGCGATCGGCGTCACCGGATTGGAACCGCTCTACGACGCCGACCTCGGGCTGAGACGGTTCATCATCCTGATCGGAGCGATCATCGCCGGCGGCCTGCTCGGAGAAGCCCTCCGGCTCGAGGACCGTCTCGAGAGATTCGGGAACCGCATCCGTAGACGCTTCAGAGTAAAAGAGGATCCTCACACCCATCACCTCGCCGACCACTCGAGCTTCGTCGAGGGCTTCGTGGTCGCCTCGACGGTCTTCTGCGTCGGACCGCTGACGATCCTGGGTGGGATCGAGGACGGCCTCGGCGACAGCATCCGGCTGCTGACGATCAAGAGTGCGCTCGACGGCTTCGCCGCGCTCGGTTTCGCATCGGTCTACGGGATCGGCGTGCTGGCGTCGCTCGCGGTCATCCTCGTTTACCAGGGCGGCATCACGCTTGCGGCGACGCTCGTTGAGCCGCTGATGACCACCGAGGTCATCGCCCAACTCGGAGCGGTCGGAAGCCTTCTCGTGCTCGGGATCGCGCTCCGCTTGCTCGAGATCAAACAGATCCGGGTCGTGAACCTGCTCCCGGCCCTGTTCCTCGGCCCCCTGGCCGCAGGGATCGTCGAGCAGATCGTGTGAGCTGGTAGCTCAGGGTTCGGTGACGGTGAACTGCCCGAGCATCCGGTCCTCCGGGTGGTACTTGCAGAAGAAGATGTAGGTCTTGCCGGTCTCGAGCAGCTCGGTCAGCGGCGGCCCGATCGAGAACTCCTCCCCCGTCTTGAGGTCCACGTCGATGTCCGCCTCCGCGAGCGTCAGGTTGTGGTGGTTGGAACCCTCGTTCCTGATCACCAGGGACCGGTCCCCCGACAATTGGACGTCGTCCTCAGGATGGACATCGTGGAAGTGATTGTTGACCGCCACGGAAACATAGGGGCCGGTTGTCGGCGGAAGGATCGTGCGCGTGCCGGTATCTGGGGACTCTTCAGA
>JBKJZQ010000237.1:0-5517 GCA_046715095.1 Actinomycetota bacterium
GCGTTCGTTCCGAGACGCGCGCGTATCTCTGTCTCGAGCGGGCGGATCAACGACAGCGCGTCGTCCTCGGTCGTCGCCTTTGCGGTCAGGCGCACCTTGACGAGCCCCGCGGACGCTAAGTAGGCGATCGTCGGATTCGACTGCGCGGCGACCAGATCGGCGAGCGCTTGATGCGTATGCGACTCGCCGAGGCCGACAACGAGGACCTCGCGCGTCGCCAGCACGGCCGCTCCGCCCATACTCCTCAGCTCGGGAAGCACCGTCTTCTCCATCATCGCCTGCATCTCCCACGGAACCCCCGGGACGCAGAACAGGACCTTCCCGTCCGTGCGAGCGATCAGGCCCGGCGCGGTCCCCTCCGGCGCGATCGGTTCGGCGCCCTCGGGAAGATCGGCCTGCTTCAGGTTGTCCTCCGGCATGGCTCGTCCGAGCGAGTGAAAGACACCGCGGATCACGCCCGCGAGGGTCTCGTCACGCACCAAAGGACGTCCGAGCACCTTGGCGACCGCCTCCCTGGTGAGGTCGTCGGGGGTCGGACCCAGCCCGCCGGTCACTATGACGGCGTCGGCTCGCCCGAGAGCGGTTGCGATCGCCGCAGCCGCACGATCGAGGTTGTCGCCGACCGCTACGTGGTGATGGACATCGACGCCGGCGGTGGCGAGCATCTGGGAGATCTCCTGCGCGTTGGTGTTCGCGATCTGCCCGAGAAGCAACTCGGTACCGACGCCCACGATCTCGGCCCTCAGCTCGCTACCTCCTTGCCGCCCGTGTGGATTCGGCCGCTTCGAACGAAGTACTCCATCCCCGAGATCACCGTCGCTGCGAGGACCACCACCATCGATGCCCAGTGTCCGACGTTGAGATCGCTCCACGGAAGGAGCCACCAGCCGACCATCAGGATCTGTAGCGCCGTCTTCCACTTGCCGGCCCTCGACGCGGGAAGCGATCCGCCTCCGCTGACGATCTGGGTCCGGAGTATCTGCACCGCGATCTCGCGCCCCGCGATGATGAGCGCCGCCCACAGCGGGAACGTCCTCGTGTCGACGAGGACCAGCAGCGCCGCGCCCACCAGCAACTTGTCGGCGAGCGGGTCGAAAAAGGCGCCAAACCTCGACTCGAGGCCGCGCTCGCGGGCGATCCGCCCGTCGACGTAATCCGATGCAGAGGCGACGAAGAACACCGCGAGGGCTCCTACGGCGCTTGCGCTTGCATCGCCGTAGGCGAGGACGAGGAAAACGGGGACGAGGGCGACGCGTCCCACGGTTATCCAGTTAGGAAGGTTCACGCAGGAAGCGTAACCGCGCCGGTGAGATCGGCACCGTTAGAGTCTGTGATCTCGACCTCGACGTAGTCCCCCACCGAGAGCGGGTCACTCGATACGAAACCGATCTCGCCGTCGACCTCGGGCGCCTCTCTCTGCGAGCGGCCGATCCAGGCACCTTCGTCTCTGTCGTAACGCTCGACGAGAACCTCGAAACGCTTCCCGACCAGGGACGATGCCCGGCGCGCCATCGCGATCTCGGCCGCCCCGGCGACCAACTCGGACCGCTCGCGCGCCGCCGAGGGATCGACCTGGGCTCCCATGTCGTGGCTCTTCGTTCCCTCCTCGCGGGAATACGTAAACACCCCGATCCAGTCGAGCTCGGAATCCTCGACGAACGCCTGCACCTCGCGGGCATCGGCATCACTCTCGCCTGGGAACCCCATGATGAAGGTCGACCTCAAGCCGGCCAGAGGATCGCCGTCCCGGATGCGCGCGATCATCTTCTCGAAACGGGCCCGGCCGCCCCAGCGTCCCATCCCCTTCAGCACCGAGGGGGCGACGTGCTGGAGCGAGAGGTCGAAGTACGGAACCACGACGCCTGAGTCCAGCATCGTGTCGATCAGCTCGTCGGTGACGCCCTGGGGATGGAGGTACATCAGACGCACGCGCTTGAGGCCGTCGATCCGCTCGAGCCGTGCTACCAGGCCCTTGAGGTCCCCTGCTCCGATGTCCCGGCCCCACATGACCGAGTCCTGGCTCACCAGCGAGATCTCGGACACTCCCTGCGTGGCGAGGTGGCGGATCTCAGCTTCGATCGTCTCTGGAGCGCGCGAGACGAACTTGCCACGCATCAAGGGGATCGCACAGAACGTGCAGCCCCTATCGCAACCCTCCGCGATCTTCACGTACGCCCACGGGGCGCGCCCGAACCTGATCCGCGGGCTCGCGGCTATCGTCGCGTCCCACCACGCCGGATCGAAACGCGTCCCCGGTTCGCCCTGGATACGGTCGGTCAGGGTCCCAGCCGCGACGTGGCCCACGATGTTTGCAACCCGCGAGTACGCCGCGAAGTCGACGAACGCGTCCACCTCGGGCAGCGAAGCCTCGAGGTCCTCGGCGGCACGAGCGACCAAACACCCGGTCATGATGAGCCCCTTCAACCCGTCGCCCTTGAGCTCGGCAAGATCGAGGACCTCCTCGATCGTCTCGCGCCGCGCTGGATCGATGAACCCGCAGGTGTTGACGAGGACGACATCCGCATCACCCGGAGACTCGATGACCTCGTGTCCACCCGCCGCAAGGAGCCCGCCGAGCCCTTCGGAGTCGATGGCGTTCTTGGGACAACCGAGCGTGACGATCGCGACCTTGGTCTGTGGAGTCGCAGGAGCGTGCAGGGTTCTCACTACAGCGAGTCGATGTCTTCGGGCAGGTTGAGGACGAACTGGTCGGGCCCGCCCGGAGCACCGAAGTCCTGGCCGTTCACGTACAGATCAACGCCGGGGGCGAAACCGAAGATGATCGACATGTCGGACTCGGCCGTGAACTTCTGCTCCTCACCAAGTGCGAGAGTGTCCGAGAAGACGACTTCGCCGTCCGCGGTCACCTCGACCCAGCAATCGGCCCGGGCGGCCACCAGCTTCACCTGCAGGCCGTCGTTCTCCGCGACCGCGCCGTCGTCATCCGGGTCGGGCGACGCGCTCTCCGAAGGATCCGGTGTCGGGGTCGGGGTCGGGGTCACGCTCGCGACCGCGGTAGGGCTGGGGTCGTCCTCGACGCCGCCGACCGGATCGTTCCCTCCGCCTTGGGAGATACCGACAAGGGCGAGGATCACGAGCATCGCGGCAGCGGAGGACGCCGCGACGATCCACCGGTTCCTCGGATTCCGTTCCTTCGGCATCCTTTTGCGGTCCCTGGCCAGATGCTCGGTCGGTTCGACGCGGGTCACTGCGTAGCGATGTTCGAATTCCCGCAGCAGCGGATCCGGGTCGACCCTCAGGTGCAACGCATACGATTTGAGGAAACCGCGCACGTACGCGGGCGCGAGGAAATCGAACTCGTCAGACTCCATCCGCATGAGGAAGTCCGCCCGGATCTTTGTGTCCTCCGAAGCCCGCTCGATCGAGATGCGTCGTCTACGCCGCGCGCCACGGAGGTATGCGCCCATGGTCTGGGATTCGTCCATATCCCTCCGTCACCTAGGCCCTTCCGGCATCACGCCGCCGGGAACGGGGCAGGACCACTCATTATAGGTAGGGATGTCCTTCTGCCCTTCCGGAGGACGCTGGCCGCCCGAGTGCGGCCTAGTAATCCTCGACGGCTTCGTCGACCGGAGCGTCCAGGCCGTCGAGTTCCTCGATCGTCATGAGCACGTCACGCGGCTTGGAGCCCTGGGATGCGCCCACCACGCCGCGCTGCTCGAGGAGATCCATGAGACGACCGGCACGAGCGAACCCGACCCTGAGCTTGCGCTGGAGCATCGAGGTCGATCCGAGCTTCGAACGAACCACAAGTCCGAGGGCCTCCTGGAGAAGCTCGTCGTCGTTACCGGCGCCGCCGTAGATACCTCCGGAAGACTTCGGGTCCTCGACCGCAACGCCTTCGATGTACTCCGGATCACGCTGGCGCTTGCAGAAACCGACGACCGCGGCGATCTCCTTCTCGGTCACGTAGGCACCCTGGATGCGGATCGGTTTCGGAGCCGAAGCGTGGAGGAACAACATGTCTCCTTTGCCGATCAGCTTCTCGGCGCCGCCCTGGTCGAGGATCACGCGCGAGTCCTGTTGCGATGCAACGCCGAACGCGAGCCTCGAGGGAACGTTCGCCTTGATCACACCGGTGACGACGTCGACCGACGGACGCTGGGTAGCGATCACGAGATGGATGCCGACGGCGCGGGCCATCTGGGCGATGCGGCAGATCGCAGTCTCGACGTCACGCGGGGCGACCATCATCAGATCCGAGAGCTCGTCGACGACCACGAGGATGTACGGCAACTGCTGGGGCTCGTCTCCCTCGTCCGATCCGATCGCCTTGCGCACGACGGCCTCGTTGTACGACTCAAGATTGCGCATCCCGAACTGGGCCAGCATCTCGTAGCGCATCTCCATCTCGCGCACGACCCACTGAAGCGCGCTGGCGGCCTTCTTCGGGTTCGTCACCACCGGGGTGATGAGGTGAGGGACGCCGGCGAAGTGAGTGAGCTCGACGCGCTTGGGGTCGATCAGGATCATCCGCACCTGGTCGGGCCGGGCCCGCATCAGAACCGAGGTCAGCATCGAGTTGATGCATGATGATTTACCCGAGTTCGTCGCACCGGCGATCAGCACGTGGGGGAACTGCGTGACGTTGGTCAGCATCGCGCGGCCTTCGATGTCCATCCCGAGGACGACGGCCAGCGGATGACGATCTGATATCGCCTTCTTCGAGGTCAAGACGTCTCCGAGCGTCACGATGTTCGTCCGGTTGTTGGGAACCTCGACGCCGATCGCGGAGCGGCCCGGGATGGGGGCCAGGAACCTCAGCTCGCCCGACGCGAGCGAATACTTGATCTCGTTCGCGAGGGAAAGGACGCGATTCACCTTGACCCCTGCACCCAGCTCGATCTCGAACCTGGTCACCGCGGGACCCGCGGTGAAGCCCGTCACACGCGCATCGACGCCGAACTCGGCGAGCGTGTCCTCGAGCGCGCTCTGGGTCGCCTCGATCGAACGCGCGGAGACCTGCGTGCCGCCGCCGAGGTGAAGGAGATCCAAAGGAGGAAGCTTGTAGTTGCCCGAGGGCCCCATCCGCATCGCGAGCTGGGCGGGCTTACCCGCCCCGGTCGGAACGACCGGGCTCGGCGCGGTCCTAACCGGCGCGCCGACCTCGTCCGCGTAGTCGTAGAGCTGCTCGGGGGTCGGGACCGAGTTATCAACGTACGGGACCTCGACCTCGTACCCGGGGGCATCGTAGTCGTCGAGCTCTTCGCCGGCCTCGTCGTCGTATGCATCGGTCCTGTCGGCCAGGCCACGGACGAACCCGACCACCCAGAGACCGGTGGCCCGGCCGACCCCGACCAGAGCTCCGAACGACGTCCGGCTGAGAACCATCAGGCCGACGCCGAGCATTTCGACGAGGACGATCCACATCGCCCACCCACCGATCAGACCGGAGAGCGGCTTGGCGACAAGAGCGCCGAGCACCCCGGCGATGCCCTGAAGCTTCTCGAGCGTAGCGGTCACGGGCTTGTTCCCTTGCCACATGTGGGTCATGCC